>JAJYOQ010000093.1 GCA_021796135.1 Bacteroidota bacterium | reverse complement strand
TCTTAAATATTAATCAATAAGGTAGATTATGACAAATAAAAACATTTCAACTCTTTTCCTGGATGTAGGCGGTGTCCTTTTGACAAATGGATGGGACAGGAAAGCACGTAACCTTGCAGTTAAAAAATTCAATCTTGACCTTGAAGAAATAAATGAACGTCATCATTTAACATTTGATACCTATGAAGCAGGTAAACTCGATCTTAATGAATATCTTAATCGAGTGGTATTTTTTGAAAAAAGAAATTTTACTAAAGAAGAATTTGAAAATTTTATGTTCGCTCAGTCAAAACCCCTCCCTAAAATGATTTCTTTTATAAAAGAATTAAAGAAGAAATTTAATCTGAAGGTTACTGCAGTCAGTAACGAGGGAAGAGAATTGACGGAGTACCGTATTAATAAATATAGTTTAAATGAAATATTTGATTCATTTATAGCCTCTAGTTTTGTACATTTTCGTAAACCCGATATTGATATATATAAGGTTGCCTTAGATATATCGCAGGTTAAACCTCATCAAGTTGCTTATCTTGACGATCGATTAATGTTTGTTCAAGTAGCAAATACTATTGGTATAAATGGCATACATCATACAAGTTTAAGTTCAACAAAAAGACAACTTGAAAATTTAGGGCTTTCAATACATAAATGAAGTAAATTTCATTATTAGAGTTAAATTATTATTCCTTGATTAATAATTTTTTGTTTTTAATTATATAATTATGTTGTATTATCGCAATATCCAAAGGAAGGATAGTTATTCATGGATACCATTGAATATGAATTAGGAATGGTCGGCTTGGGTGTAATGGGAAGAAACCTAGTTCTGAATTTTGCAGATCACGGTTTTCCGGTTTCCGGTTTCGATAAAGACCCGTCCAAAGTATCCGCACTAAATACTGAAGGTGCCGGTAAATTGATTAAAGGAGTAAATTCACTTCAAGAATTTATTGCTATTCTCAAGAAACCTCGTGTTGTCATGATGCTTGTTCCTGCTGGCGCGCCTGTGGACTCAGTTATAAATGATGTTCTTCCATTTCTAGAACCGGGCGATTTAGTAATTGACGGTGGTAATTCTCATTTTACGGATACTAATAAAAGATTTAAAGAACTTAGTGATAAAAAAATAAATTTTCTTGGAGTCGGGATTTCGGGAGGAGAACAAGGAGCAAGATTTGGTCCAAGCATTATGCCCGGTGGTCCGCTAGATGCCTATGAAAGAATACGTCCGATGTTTGAAGCAGCTTCGGCTAAAGTTAATGGTAGTAACTGTGTCAAATATCTTGGGACTGGCTCAGCCGGTCATTATGTTAAAATGGTCCATAATGGAATTGAATACGGTTTAATGCAATTAATTTCTGAAACATATGATTTACTTAAACGCGGATTAAATTTCACAAACGATGAGATACATGATACTTTTGATACATGGAACAAAAATGAGCTTCAATCATTTTTAATTGAAATTACCGCAGATATTTTTCTACAACCCGACGCCAACAAATCAGGCAGATTGATAGATAATATTTTAGATAAAGCTAAACAAAAAGGTACGGGTAAGTGGACTTCGCAGGATGCGATGGATTTACAAGTGCCTTTAAATACGATTGACGCTGCAGTAGCTATGCGCGATATGTCTGCGTATAAAGAGGAAAGAGAAAATGCAGCAAAAATATTTCCATCAAATCAGTATTTATTTAATGGCGATAGAAAAGTCTTTGCAAATAAATTGCGCGGAGCACTTTACTTTTCAATGATTATTACATATGCTCAGGGAATGTCAATGCTCAATATTGCTTCGCGTGAATATCATTATGACTTAAAACTAAAAGATATTGCAAAAATATGGAGAGGCGGTTGTATTATCCGCGCTTCTTTATTAGAAGAAATTGCCGTCGCATTTGAAAATGATCCGGATCTGCCTAATCTCTTAGTTAATTCGGGAATATCAAAGGAAATTAATAAAAGATTAGAAAATATTCGTTTTATAATTAAATCTGCAATTGATCTTGAAATACCGGTACCGGCATTTTCTTCATCATTATCTTACTTTGATTCTTATCGCAGTGCATGGCTTCCTGCAAATTTAGTTCAAGCTCAGCGAGACTTTTTCGGTTCCCATACTTACGAAAGAGTAGATGAAAAAGGTGTATACCATACTCTTTGGAATAAAATATAAGGAATATTTATGCTGTCTGCGCGTAAACCTGATCCAACGATTATTATAATTTTCGGAGCCGGCGGTGATTTGTGCTGGCGAAAATTATTACCAGCTATATATAATCTTTATCTTGATAATTGGCTGCCTGATAATTTCGCGGTAGTCGGTCTTGATATTAAAGAAATGTCCGATGATCAATTTCGTCAAAGAATTAATAACGGTATAGAAAAATTTTCACGCCGCGGCAAAGCTAATGAAAGCGAATGGCAAAAATTTGCTTCTTCATTAAGTTACCAGAAAGCTGACTTTACCGATAAAGATACTTATAAGCAGCTTGCACAAAGATTATTAACAATAGAATCTCCGTGGGGTAAAAAATCAAACCGGATATTTTATCTTGCTATTCCGCCTTCATTTATTCAGGATATTACTGAAAATTTAAGTTTCTCAAATATAGCTCAGGATGATCTGCTAGATAGGATAGTTATTGAAAAACCCTTTGGGCATGATCTTGAAAGCGCACGTAAATTAAATAAAATTCTCGGAGATATCTTTAATGAGTGTCAAATATATAGAATTGATCATTATCTTGGTAAAGAGACAGTTCAAAATATGATGGCATTTCGCTTTGCCAATGCTTTGTTTGAACCAATATGGAACAGAAATTTTATTGACCATGTTCAGATTACTGTCTCTGAAGAAGTAGGTGTAGAACATCGCGGCAGCTATTATGACCACGCTGGGGCACTTCGTGATATGATTCAAAACCACATTTTGCAATTATTATGCCTTACTGCAATGGAACCACCGGTTTCATTTTCTGCCGATGAAGTTAGAAATAAAAAAGTCGATGTTCTTCGAGCTATTAGAAAATATAAACCCGAAGATGTCCATAATGTATCAGTCAGAGGTCAATATGGCGCCGGTTGGCTGGAAGGAGAAAAAATAGTTAGCTATAAAGAAGAACCAGGAGTTAACCCACAATCAAATATTGAAACCTTCGCAGCTATTAAATTTTTTGTTGACAATTGGCGATGGCAGGATGTACCATTTTATATTCGCACAGGAAAAAGATTACCGCAGAAAACATCGGCAATTACGATTCAATTTAGACCGGTTCCTCATAGTGCCTTTCCAAATGAATCAATCGAAAATTGGCAGCCTAATAGATTAGTAATAAATATTCAGCCGGAAATGGGCATTAGATTACGATTTCAAGCAAAAAAACCGGGATTAAAAATGCTATTGTCTCCCGTTGACATGATTTTTAATTATGGAAATACTTACAACACTGAACCGCCTGAAGCTTACGAGACTCTTTTACTTGATGTTATGCTCGGTGATGCAACATTATTTATGCGTTCTGATCAAGTCGAAGCTGCATGGGAATTGCTTATGCCTATAATACAAACTTGGGAATCTGCTCCCCCAATTGATTTTCCAAATTATTCGGGAGGAACATGGGGACCTGAAGCTGCCGAAGCCCTGATTGCCAGAGATGGAAAAAATTGGCTCATTTTACCGGCAATAAACCATTCAAATTCAAAATAAATAAAAATGTGCCCGGATTGATAATAATAATTTTAAATAATATTTTGTTTAAAGAAATTTAATTTCATAAAACTGATTCTGATTCTCTACTAAAAAATTTATAATTAACATGAGAAGGGCATTATTATGAAAACTGTTCGGGAAATATTGAAAGTTAAAGGTAAAACTGTTTTTACCATTTCAGCAGATTCTACTGTATATGATGCACTAAAAGTAATGTCCGAAAGAGAAATAGGGGCACTGTTAGTTGTTGAAAACGGAGAGGTCACCGGAATTTTATCTGAAAGAGATTATGCTCGGAAAGTAGTTCTTCGAGGGAAAATTTCTAAGGATACTTTTGTTAGAGAAATTATGGTTTCAAAAGTCCTATACGTTACCATTGACCAGACTACCGAAGAATGCATGGCATTAATGATTAACAAACATATTAGGCATTTACCTGTTTATGAAAATAATGTTCTTGTCGGATTAATTTCTATCGGCGATGTCGTAAAAGCCTTAATTGATGAAAAAGAATTTCTTATTGATCAGCTTGTAAATTATATCACAGGAAAGCCTTCTATTTAATAATGAATTTTAATTCCGAATTATATTCTTAAGTTTTCCCAAATATTATTTTGTAGTCTTTTTCTTTGCCTTTAAGCCACCAATCTTTCGGAAGTACTTCCCAGTTGTTAAGTGATTCAGGTGTAATAATCTTATTTTTTTCAATCCATTTCATAATGTAATAGCGAAGGTCTTTTTGTGTTGAAGTGATAAGTCTTTTTGATATTTCATCTTTAGAAATTTTTGCGCCCAATATTAATAGACCGCCTCCTCCGTTTCCACGGTATGAATTCATTGCTACTTTATAAAACTTATTTAATTTAAATGGTTTTCCGTTTGTAAATGATGTAATCATCAATCTTTTGCTTGCCGGTTTGGAAACATCAACAGTGTAATTAATTCCTGCGGCAGATGAAAAATTATAATAATTTGTGGCAAGCTGTGCTTCATTCCTTATATATTTAATATTACCTGCAGAATCTTTTTTGAAATTAATTAGATCATCATCAGCATTTTTCATTTGATTGAACCAATGTCCATAAGAGTATTCCAGATAATCTTTAATTTCTTGACCGCTCATTTTTAGCGTGTAAAGAAGATTTTCATATTTGTAAAGTTTGAACATATCGCTTACATACACAGTATCCTTTTTAATTTCTGCATTAAATGATAATGGCTCAGAAAATGAAACTTCTGCATGAGTAAGCCCCAGCTGCACTTTTTGGATAAAATCAACGAAAGGTGAATCGCCAAACATTGACTCTCGGGTTGAAATTGCTTTTGTAAATATTCCTATGGGTTTTGAGACATATTTTTTTACTTCAGATATTGAAGAGGCAAATTTATTCATATACTCCGGATCAGGTTTGTAGTTCTTGCTAGCTATTATTTCTCCGGTAATTTCCTTTTTCCATGATGATGTAGTGGAATCATAATTAAGTGAAAGTGTCGCTACTGCAGCATTTCTTGCAGCATTTGAAGGATCAAGTATTAAGACGTTTTTTCCATTAGGATCCTTTACGGTAAAATTCCAGACTTTATGATCATGCCCTGCTAGTATAATGTCAAATCCTGGAACTTTTTCTGCAACAAGTTTTGATGCGTTTTCATTGAAAGGTGCATCGGCAGATTGTCCGTTATAATCGTATTCAATTCCTGAATGAAAAAGTCCAATAAGTAAATCCGGTTTTTCTTTTTCCTTAATAATTTTGACCCATTTGCGAGCGGCTTCAATCATATCATCAAATCGTATTCCATGCCAAATCTTTTCTGGCAGCCAATTCGGAATCGCTGGTGTTATTAATCCGAGGATAGCAATTTTAATTCCGCCTCTTTTAATTATTGTATACGGTTTGAAATAAGGCTTACCTGTTTTTGTATTAACAGCATTTGCCGCTAACCAGGGAAAATTAAATTCTTTATTAATTTTATCATAAACGGAATGCCCGGGTTCAATATCATGATTGCCTACAGTTCCAGCATCGTATTTCATATAATTCATTATTTGGGAACAGATATGAGGGACATTTGTTTTTTCAAAATTGTAATAATAAACAACAGGCTGACCTTGAAGTATATCTCCGTCATCAAGTAAAATAACATCCTGTTTTTTGTTTGCTCTTTCCTCTTTTACATAGGTATAAATTTGAGCTAGTGAAGTATTAATCGTTTTATTATTAATAAAATCATAAGGGTAAAGAGAACCATGAACGTCACTGGTTTCTATAATCTTTATATTGATTGTTTGGGCAATCAAAGAGTATTGAGCAAAAAACAGAATAAAAGTAAAAACTATTTTATAATTTAATTTTGAGTTCAATTCAAACTTGCTCCTATATTATTTATTAATATGTTATTCGGATATAATAAATTTAAAACGGCCAGTCATTTTTTAATTTTGCACGAATAATGAATACAATTATCCCCGTCGTTATTACAATTATTCCTCCGATTGCAAAAAACATTCCGGTTGAAAAAAACAGTCCAAGCCACATTATAATTGCTATTAGCGCCGGCAAAGGGTAAAACCACATTTTAAATGGAAAAAATTCTGCAGGTTTTCTCCTTCTTAGTAATAATATTCCTACTGCTTGTCCGACGAATTGTATCAGAATTCGCATTGCTAGAATAGCACTAATAACTTCCTTAAGCCTGAATAATAAACTAAAAACAAAGGCAATAGCACCAAGTGTCAATAAAGATACAGTCGGAAATTTCTTAATTGGATGGACGCGTGAAAATACTTTAAAAAAAGTCCCATCAACTGCTGCAGCATAAGGAATTCGGGAGTATCCAAGCATTGCTGAAAATAATGATGAAAATGCAATCCATAATATTAATACAGTAGCAATGACCGCTGCTTTTGAGCCATAAATTCTTTCTACGAAACTACTTACAATAAACTTTGAATTCATTGCTTCGCGCCAGGGAATTACACCCAGAACGCTGAGCTGCATCGCAAGATATAATAAGGTAATTCCGGCAATAGATATGAATATACTTCTCGGAATATTTTTCTGAGGTTCTTTCAGCTCTTCCCCAAGGTTACAGATATTATAGTAGCCAAGGTATGTATAAATTGTTTGCACTGAAGCACTGCCTAGACCTGCAAAAAAGATAAAAGAGAAGTTGAACGCACCTTTTGGGAAATCGAAGGCAATATGCGAATTAAAATGAGTTACTCCGCCGAATATTAGCCATAGAATTGTTGCAATAACACCGATCCATAGAAATAAGGAAATTTTCCCCACAGTTCCAATTCTGCGGTATAATAAAATTACTATTGTTATTACTAAAAGCCCGGATATAATTTTTTGTTCAACTGCACTGACGGGAACTAGAAAAGTAAAATATTGCGAGAAACCAATAGCGCCGGAAGCAATAACAAGAGGTGCCTGAAAAATTGTTTGCCAAATCAGTAAAAAAGAAAATAATTTTCCCCAACTTGAGACCCCATATATTTCTTTTAGGAATATATAACTTCCTCCGGCTCCCGGCATTGCAGCTCCAAGCTCACTCCAAACAAAACCATCCATTAAAGCTAAAACTGCCCCAAATACCCATGCAATCATACTTTGAGGACCGTTCATCTCTTTTATGACAAGAGGAAGAACTATGAAAGGACCTATACCGATCATGTCAATCATATTGAGTGCAGTGGCTTCTTTTAATCCTAGTCCCCGTTCAAGCCCGGCTGTTATTTTATTATTGATTAAACTTCTCCGGTTTTAAAGATTTTTTCTTAAAAGACTTCTTTTATATCCGTATGAGAAATAAACAACCATTCCGATTATTAACCATCCGGCAAATCTTACCCATGTTATCCATGGTAATCCAAGAACAAGATATAGACATGCTGCAATTCCTAACAATGGGATTAGTGGAACCCAGGGTGTTCTAAATGACCGAGGTCTATCAGGCTCCTTTTTGCGCAGAATTATTATCCCAGCGCAAACAAGCATAAAAGCAAACAGCGTTCCGATGTTTGTCAAATCGACCATTTCATCAATCGTTGTAAACATAGCCGTAATTCCCACTATCAAACCGGTAAGAATAGTTGTAACATACGGTGTTCTGTATTTAGGATGTACTTTTGCAAAACTTTGAGGAAGTAGACCGTCTCGCGCCATAGAGAAAAATATTCTTGGCTGACCAAGTTGAAAAACTAATAATACTGCAGTATGGGCTATTACAGATCCAAAAGCGATGATGCCAACAAGAAAATTTCCCCAATTCTTTATATTGGCGTATTGAATAGCTAATGTAAGTGGCTCTGCCTGGCTAGTAGAAAGAGTTTTTACTAAAGCTTTATATGGAATTATTCCAGTGAATACTCCTGCAACTAAAATATAAATAATTGTACTAACAATTAATGATCCAATTATTCCTATAGGCAAATCCCGTTTCGGATTTTTTACTTCTTCTGCTACAGTAGAAACTGCATCAAAACCTATATAAGCAAAAAATACAACTGCTGCACCTGCCTGTATGCCAGACCAGCCATTAGGCGCAAAAGGAGTCCAATTTGCAGGTTTTACATAATGAAATCCTACCCAGATAAAAAGTCCTAGGACTGCAAGTTTAATAATTACCATAATTGTCGTTAATCTGGAACTTTCTCGAATTCCAAGAACTAATACTACGGTTATTAGTGCAACAATAGAAAACGCAGGAAGATTAAAAACTATCGGTACTCCGAATGCATGGGGAGCATGTTCTAACAAACCCGGAATTTTTGTTGCAGTTCTATAATCAATAGACATCCAATCGGGAATAATTATCCCAAATCCGGCTACAAATGTTTTAAAATAATTTGCCCAGCTAATTGCAACTGCAACATTTCCGACGGCATATTCAATTATTAAATCCCATCCAATTATCCAGGCTACTAGCTCGCCGAGTGTTCCATATGAATATGTATAAGCACTTCCGGAAATAGGTACCATTGCTGAAAATTCGGCATAACATAACGCAGCAAACCCGCAGGCAATTCCGGTTAGAACAAATGATAGCATTAAAGCCGGTCCGGCACCAGGGCGCATTGCATCTCCGGCTGCCGCAGTACCTATTGTCGCAAAAATTCCAGCTCCGATAATTGCCCCTATTCCAAGCATAACTACATCGAATGCGCCAAGGACACGTTTTAACTGATGTCCGGGTTCATCACTTTCGTGAACCAGCGCATCAAGGCTTTTAGTTTTGAATAATTGTTTTAACAATGGATGTCTTCCTTATTTTGATTTGGATTTATAATATTTTTGAAATGAATATATCTTCCAAAATTATTTTTATTCAAGCAGTAGGCTTTTTGAAAAAATAATGATCAAACTCAATTCAATATAATTAATTATTCTTTTAATTTGAAAGGGTAAATATGAAAATTTTTATGAAAAATTATTTTGCTGTTAAAGAAATATTTTATAATAAAATTAAAATTACAGTTTATAATAGATTTTTAAGAGATAAAATGAAAAATCATAAAGAATATATGTTATACCCGCATAAGCTGGTATTCACAATCCTAAAACAAACCAAAAACCGGATTTTTCTATGATTACTTTACATTCGGCTTTACTTCTTTTTGGAGTTGGGCTAATCGCCGGGTTCATTAATATTAACGCGGGGGGAGGTTCAACTCTTACACTGCCGGCACTAATTTTCCTGGGGCTAAATTCATCCTTAGCCAACGGAACAAACAGAATTGGAGTTTTCCTTCAGACTCTAACTGGCGTTTATTCATTTAAAAAGCAAGATTACCACCAGTTTCCAATCAGTTTGAAACTTTCTTTATTGACATTACCGGGAGCAATTGCAGGTGCTTTTTTATCTCTTAGAATCGGAAATGAAGCTTTTCATAAAATACTTGGCGTTATAATGATCGGAATTATTATTTCTATGCTAATTCCTAAAACTAAATTTCAAACGGTTGATTTAGAAAAAAAGAAGATTACACCGGCTGTCGTTATCTCAATGATATTGATTGGATTTTATGGGGGATTTATTCAAGTAGGGGTTGGCTTTTTACTTATGGCAGTATTGAATTACTTAATGAAGTTTAATTTGGTGCATGTAAATATGCACAAAGTATTTATAGTTGCCATTTATACCTTTCCTGCGTTATTAATTTTTATTCTAAAAGGAGATGTTAATTGGACTTATGGACTGACTCTCGCTGCAGGCAATTCACTCGGAGCATATTGGGCAGCAAAATTTTCTGTCCGGGGAGGGGAAAAATGGATCAAAATATTTTTAATTGTGGCTGTCATTATCATGTCACTTAAACTTTGGAATATCTTATAATTATTGTTTGCAAACACAACTGAGACGAATCCTTTCTTTAAGATTTGAATCATATTTAATATAATTAATGGGTCTTTATGTCGGTTTTTCAAATAATTTTACTTTTACTTTTTGTTCTTATAATTATAGCTCAATTAAATAAGTATTTTGTTAGACGTTCACTTATTCATTATACTGCTCCTGAAGCAGCTAATAAAATTAAAAGTAGTCGCAATACAATACTTCTTGATGTCAGGACGGTGCAGGAAAGAAAAGCGGGAATGATCAAAGGTTCTTTGCATATTCCAGTTCATGAAATAACAAGTAGAATAGGCGAATTGAATAAATTTAAGGATAAGGAAATTATTTGTTATTGCAGAACCGGAAACCGAAGTATAACTGCTGCATCTAAATTAAAGAAACTTGGATTTAATTCTGCAAATTTATTAGGCGGTATAAATTCATGGAATGCTAATGGATTTAAATAATTTAATTAAATAAAATAATAAAATGAAAAAAAATGTCGGAACTGTTGATAGGATATTTAGAGGTATTGCAGCATTATTAGTTTTAGTGCTAATTTTAACGAAAACTATACAAGGCGGCACTGCTATAATTTTTGGCGTAATGGCTGCAGTATTCCTTTTTACAAGCACTACAAGATTTTGTCCTTGCTATATGCGCTTCAATATTAATACGGCTAAAGATAATAAGGAGGAATAATTTATATGATAATAGCACTTTATATTATTTTAGGGATATTTGCTTTATTTATGATTATGCAATTTGGTATGGTGCTAGCTGCAAAGAAATCAAAAGGTATGAAACTTTCAGGATTGAAAGGCAGCCTAAAGAAACTTGAAGATAAAGGAGCAAGCGGATTAGTATATTTTTTCAGCCCTTCTTGTCATGCATGCAAAGCACAAACTCCGGTTATAAAAACGTTGCAGTCTAATTATAAAAATGTTTATGATGTTGATATTTCGAAAGATTCTAATACTGCTAGAATTTTTGGAATTAAAGCTACTCCTACCACCATAGCTGTTGAAGATGGTATAATTCGTCAGGTTTTCTTAGGTGTTAAACCACAGGAGTTTTTAGAAAAAATTTTAAGAGGAAGTAAATAGATGGAATATGGTTTCTCAAGAGTATTAGATTTGACTTTCGAAAAGGCTGTCGAAAAAATTATCGATGAGTTAAAGAATGAAGGATTCGGTGTATTAACTGAAATTGATGTTAAAGAGACAATGAAAAAGAAATTGAATCTGGACTTTAAAAATTACAAGATACTAGGCACCTGTAATCCAAGCATTGCGCATAAAGCTCTACAGGCGGAAGAAGAACTTGGACTACTACTTCCGTGCAACGTGATCGTTTATGAAAAAGAAGGCAAAAGTGTCGTGTCGGTTTTTAATCCTTTGATTATGACTCAATTTGTGAATTCGAAAGAAATGAATGAAATTGCCGAGGAAGTTAAATCAAAACTTATTTCCGCTTTGGAAAGCGTTTAATTTTCTTTCTCAAATCCAATTAAATAATAATG
>JAJYOQ010000636.1 GCA_021796135.1 Bacteroidota bacterium | reverse complement strand
CTTAAAGAAGATGATGCCGATACCTGTTCCCCGGTAGTAAGCAACATATCTAATTCTCTTGGAGCTGGATTAATCGAAATCTCCTTTGAAAGTTTAATTAAATTATCAGTAGTCTTTCCCATTGCCGAAACAACTACAACGAGCTTAAACTGCTGCTTAATCCTCTTAGCGATTTTCTGCGCAACCTTTTTCAGCTTTTCTGAATCAGCTACAGAACTTCCTCCGTATTTTTGAACTATAATATTTTTCATTTCTCTATAACAGTCTTATTTTTATTCTTTAGTTTACGAAATATCTTCTATCCATTTTTTGTGACAAACTCTCGTGCAATCTTTTACCGCTTTATCTAATAACAAAAATGTTATCCGGAAAGAAGTGGTGGAAATTCCTAGCACCTCTATTCTGCTTTCCTCTATCAAATTTAAGGATTCTATAATAATTTTATTATCCCGGTTGATTCCATCGCCTATTAAAGAAACAGCACCTAATTCGTTTTCGATTGAAACTTCGTCTCCGAAATTTTTGTTTAACTCATACTCAAAAGTTTTACGGTCAATAATATTTTTCCCTGAAATTATAATGGATGCTTTTCCTATACCGCCTTTGTTATTAGAGATTGCATGGTTTAATTCTTTTATTTTATATTGTTTTTTTTCAGCCAACTTCAAAAACTCATAGATATTCTTTTGATTTTTGCTACCCGTAAAAATCAACCTAATCAAATCATTTTCATGAACAACTGCTTTAACACCTTTTGATAAGCCTGCCGGCATTAGCCTAACAATCGTTTCCTTTTCTCCACCGGAAGATTTTCTCGCGTAAATAGCAATCTTAGCTTCCTTTGCAAACTGTACTGCTTGAGCATTTAAAACTTTTGCGCCTGCTTCGCTCATTTCCTGCATAATTTCATATGAAAGTTCCGGCAAATGAAGCGCTTCACTTATTGCCGAAGGATCCGCTGAATAAACTCCGTCAACATCTGAATAAATTTCGCATCTTTCGGCATTTAATGCAGCGGCAAGCGCTACTGCTGATGTATCTGAACCCCCTCTGCCGAGGGTTGTAATATCGCGTTTATAACTCACACCTTGGAAACCGTCTATTACTCTGGCATCGTTATGACGGTCATTAGTAATAATTCCTGCTTGTGAGCCAGTTAAAGAAATTGATTCAATGCCAAGTTCGTTTAACGCAATGCATAAAAGCGACATCGTAATTCGCTCACCGGTACTAAGAAGCATATCCATTTCGCGCTTTTGAGGATTGCCGGAAATAGATTTCGCTAATTCAATTAATGAATCTGTAGTCTTCCCCATTGCAGAAACAACAACTACAACATCATTACCTGATTTTTTAACATCATAGATTTTCTTTGCAATTGATTTAATTTTATCAACATCTGCTACGCTGCTGCCGCCATATTTTTGAACTACAATGCTCACAATAAATTTCCGGTCACAATTTTCTCAAATCATCTATAAGTTGAGTTTTGCTTTTTGTTTTCTCATCAACTTTTTTAATCATCTTTGCCGGCACTCCCACCATAACAGAAAATGGCTCCACATCTTTAACAACAACCGATCCTGCCGCGATAACAGATCCCTTTCCGATTCGTACACCTTCCAGTACAACTGCATTTGCGCCGATTAAAACATCATCTTCAACTATTACCGGTTCTGCACTTGGTGGTTCAATTACACCCGCCAAAACAGTTCCGGCACCGATATGACAATTTTTTCCGACGATTGCTCTTCCCCCGACAACTACATTCATATCAATCATTGTCTTCTCCCCTATTACCGCACCGATATTTAATACCGCGCCCATCATGATAACGCAATTGTCACCAATTTCTACTAAATCTCTAATCACTGCGCCGGGTTCAATTCTCGCATTATACTTTGTTAAGTCTGCTAAGGGAATTGCTGAATTCCTTCTATCAAGGTCTGTTCTATATTTTGATATAAAGGATCTATTTATCTCGTATAATTTCTGAAAACTTTCATACTCACAAAAGAGAATACCAAACTCGCTATTACCGAAAAAATCTAAACCGGTAAAATCAATCTTATCCAAATTACCTTGCAGATATACTCTAGAAGGAGTCTTCTTCTTTGAGTTAGCTATATAATTTATAATTTCGTATGAGTCCATTTAATCTTTCAATTATTTATTTTCCAAATACTACATCAGTAAAGGAATATAACCCCTTATCCTTATTGATAATGAACTCAGCAGATTTAAGTATACCCTCCGCAAAAGTCCTTCTTGAAGTAGCACTGTGAGTTATTGATAATACTTCGCCTAGGCCGCCAAAACTAATTGTATGATCACCTGCAACGTTTCCAAGTCTTAAAGATGAAACATTAACATTTTTCCCTTTAACTATCTCTTGAATCATTTTAGCTGTACCTGACGGCTTATCTTTTTTGTAACGGTGATGTGTCTCAGTAATTTCGATATCCCATTCTTTCAACTTATCGAAAGCCATTTCAGAAAGCTTTAACAATACTTGGATACCAATTGAATAATTATAACTTTGTACTACAGGATATTCTTTCGAAATACTTTTCAATAAATTTAGCTGTTGTTCCGATAAACCGGTTGTCGCAACTATCAGCGGAGTTTTGTATTTATGCTGGTAGACCATCGTCTTCTCAAATACATC
>JAJYOQ010000092.1 GCA_021796135.1 Bacteroidota bacterium | reverse complement strand
CCCATTAAGCCTGCCATAAAGTTCTTTTACTTTTGGTTTTGATTGTCTTTGGTGTTGGTATTGTACGCACTTATTTTTCTCCTGAACGGACAAGGAAAATGCTTGGCGGTAAAAAACTTTTTGCCGGAAATGTCTCAGCAAGTCTGCTTGGCATTGTAACTCCGTTCTGTTCATGTTCCGCTATTCCTTTGTTTCTTGGATTTGTAGAAAGCGGCGTTCCGCTTGGAGTAACATTTTCTTTTCTAATAGCTGCTCCGATGATAAATGAAGTTGCTGTTGTCCTTTTGTTCGGTTTGTTCGGATGGAAGACTGCGCTTCTATATATGTCAACCGGGTTGATTATTGCAATGTTCTCCGGTTTCATAATCGGTAAACTAAAATTAGAAAAGTATGTTGAAGATTGGGTTTATAAAATCAAAGCTGGGCATCCCGAAATAGAAGAAATAAAACCAACCTTTTCAGAAAGAATTACTTCCGGTATTGATGCCGTAAAAGAAATTGTCGGCAAGGTATGGATTTACATCGTAATTGGAATTGCCGTTGGTGCAGGAATACACGGTTATGTACCTGAAAACTTTATGGCAGGCTTAATGGGAAAAGGTGTATGGTGGTCTGTTCCGGTTGCTGTATTGATTGGTGTACCAATGTATTCCAACGCTGCCGGAATTATCCCAATCGTTCAAGCATTGCTTGGAAAAGGCGCTTCGCTTGGTACCGTGCTTGCGTTTATGATGTCTGTAATAGGTTTGTCGCTTCCGGAAACTATTATTCTTAAAAAAGTATTAAAGCTTCCGTTAATTTTAACATTCGTAGGTGTTGTAGCAGTAGGAATAATTATCGTAGGTTATTTATTTAACCTCATTTATTAAAGTGATCTTTAACAACAGGAATAACAATGGTGGAATATTGGAATATTGGAATAATGGGATAGTAGGAAATTCCACAATATTCCATTTCTCCAATATTCCAATATCCCATTATTATAAAATTAGAAAGATAAAATTATGTGGTTAACAAATTTCGAACAAGCAAAAGAAGAATCATTAAAATCGCACAAACCGATTCTCCTTCAATTTGAAATGGACGGATGCGGCGGCTGTAAAAAATTATATGCCGAAACTTATACTGTTCCCAAAGTAGAAGAAGAAATGAACGAATGGTTTGTTCTGCTCAAACTTGATTTAATAAAAGAGCGAGAAATCAGAAAGCAACTTGCCGCTTACTGGACTCCGTCATTTTATTTTTTAGATCATGCCGGGAAATCATATTATAATTTTAACGGCTATTTGCCGGCTGATGAGTTTAGAATTATTCTTAGGCTCGGTTATGCGGATGCAATGATGCCGAAAGGGAAGTATGCCGAAGCTTCTCAAGTTATAAGCAAAGAAATCGATCAATTTAATAACAATAATCCATTACTGCCAAAACTTTTAGCTCAGAATGGAATTGCTAATTATATTAAAACGAAAGATAAAAGTACATTTATGAAAAAAATGAAAGAGATTCAGCAAAAATATCCTGATTCTCTTGAAGCAAAAATGTATTTTTGGGATGAATAAATTTAGAATTAATCAAATAAAGGAATCAAACAATGGAAAATTACAAAGTAGCTGCTGTTACAGATGACGGTATAACAATTAGTCAACATTTTGGAAGAGCAATGTATTATGAAGTGCTCTCAATAGAAAACGGCGAGGTTGTCAAAAGAGAACGCCGTGAAAAAATGGGACATCATAATTTTGCTCAGGAAGAACATTCTCATTCAAATGGGCAGCATGGTTTTGATGAATCATCGCATAACAAGCATGTAAGTATGGCTGATGCAATTAAGGATTGCAAGATTTTACTTGCCCGTGGTATGGGCGCAGGTGCTTATCAAAGTATGCTTCAATTAAATATTAAACCCATAGTAACAGAAATTAGAAACATTGATGATGCAGTCAAAGCTGTTATAGATGGGACAATAATAGACCATACAGAAAAATTACACTAGAAACGAATAAATGAAAATAAAACTTGAATTCCAGTATTTCGAAGGATGTCCGAATCACAAAAAAATGGATGACAATCTTAAAGAAGCAATTAAAGGGTTGGAAGAGAAAATCGAATTGACAAAAATATTAGTAGAAGATAACGATACCGCAAAGAAAGTAAGTTTCCGCGGCTCACCAACTTTACTGATTGAAGGAAAAGATGTTGAAGATTTAGATGCTCCCGAAAATCCATCACTTGCATGCAGATTTTATCCTGGCGGTGTTCCTTCAGCAGAGTTAATTAGAAAAATGATTATTCACAAGATAAATCAGAAGCAAAAATGATTTCAGTAAAAATTCTCGGCGTAGGCTGTTCGAGGTGCAGAACGCTTGAGGCAAAAGTTAGAGACTTAATCAGTAAAAACAATATCCAAGCCGAATTAATAAAAGTTGAAGACATTCAAGAAATGATGGGCTACGGAATAGTGATGACACCCGGTTTGGTAATCAATGAAAAGTTAAAAAGCAGCGGCATTATTCCTAAAGAAGATCAATTATTAAAATGGCTAAAGGAGAACTAAAAAAATATTTTTTATTGATTTCCTTTAAAGTTGTATATTAATACTTGGATTTTCGTACTTTTTACAACACGGTTAATTAAATAACTCAAGTTGACCGCCCTTAAAGGTAAGTCGTTAAAACGTCTGATTTATTGTGTCTCGAACAAGTAGCCCACGACTTCAAGTCGTGGGTCGCCTAAAACAAAATCTTATTTATTAACCGTTTCAACGGTTTTATCACCTAATTAAAAACTAGCGGTAAACTTGAGTAAATAGAATAAAATTTAAAGGGAGTTAAAAATGAAAACTTTAGCCGCTGTCGCCTTTATTTTGAGCTTTTACTTTCTGAGTTTTACACAAATATTCGCTCAAAACCAGTCCGTGCCTTCAATTGCAGTTCTACCATTTAGTTCCAACGGGATAGATTCTATTTCAGCTCAAACTGCTGAGTCAATTTTAATATTAGAATTAACTAACCGCACTAAACTAAATGTAATCTCTTTAACGCCAAACAATGATTCGCTTTATTATTCAGGCTGCATGGATAGTAAATGCGCAGCGGAAATTGGTAAGAAAATCGGTGCGGCAAAAGTTTTGGGGTGCAAATTAGCTGCTCTAGGAAATAAAATTATTGTACAATATTTCCTTGTTGATGCTATGTCAGGCAAAGAAGAAATACTTGATCAGATAACATCGACTACGGTAGAAGACTTGCAGACAGCCATGAAGCGAATTGCTCAAAGCGTAGCCGACTCTATACCGGCTTCACAAGATGCAGCCGTAGGGACTGTTCTAAAAGATGAATCAAAAACACCGTTAAGACGGACTGCAAGAAAAAATGTAGGTCTTTCATTCGGATATCTCTTCCCTCAAAATGGTTATGATAATCAGGGCAAAGTTTTTGTTGTCGATCTGCATTTAGATTATGAAATACAAGATTATGCTGTTGGAATGTTGTTTGGAATCCGCCAGGGTTTTGCAATGAATATCTACGGCGACTATTTATTTTCTCAGAAAGATATTTGTCCTTATTTAGGCGGAGCATTTGGCTTTCATTGGGTTTCCCATTCCACATCTTTTGAGCCGATTATGAGTAATTCAGGTTCCGGCACTTATTACAGTAATAGTAATAGCAATAACAGAAGCGACGGTTTTGAAATTACGGCTAATACCGGATTAAGAATATTGCATACGTATAATTTCCAGATTTTACTTAATCTTGAATTTATATACACGCTGAATGACTATAACGATAGTGCGATTGTCTTTACTATCGGAATTTTATAAATCGTTTATCCCAATCTTTGTTATTTATGTCAAGATATTTTTTATGATAAATTTCGTTGCGTTTAATTCAAATTCAAAATTCATCCACCGCGGCGGATTCATAATTCAAAATTGCGACCTGCAGGCAGGCAGGTTAGAATATTGGAATTGAGTAGTACTTCCAAAATATTCCATTACTCCATTATTCCAACATTCCCAGGGCTGTTTCTGCGTAACGTGAATTAATAATTTTATTTATAGGAGATAACTTGCAAAGTACAGAAAGCAAAACACCTTCTTTCTTTGATTTAATTAAGACCGGGCTTTACCTTGGCGCCACTTCCTATGGAGGTCCGGCTATGATAGGGCAAATGAAAAAGACGATTGTTAATGATAAAAAATGGATTGACGAATCACAGTTCTTAGATGCAATGAGCTTTGCGCAAATTCTCCCCGGCGCTACCGGCGTTTTGTTGATGGGCTATATTGGATATGTGCTTAAAAATGCTGTTGGGGCTATTATTATATCGCTTTTCTTCGTTTTACCTTCGGCTGTAGCTATCGGATTCCTTTCTTTTCTTTATTTTAATTATAAACAACAGACTATCGTAATCTCTCTTTTTGCCGGTTTGGGTGCAATGATAGTTTCCCTCTTAGTTGATGCAATTTTAACGCTTGGCAAATCTGTCTTCCCAACATTATCTTTCCGGTTTTTCAAAGGATATATTATTTCCGTTGTAATATTTATTCTTTCATTCTGGTTTAAGATTGATAGTGTCGCCCTCGTTTTAATCTCGGCTGTACTTGGATATTTTTTCTACTATTTGGTTAAAGATTATAAAAACATCGCTATCCCTCTGCCTTCGACCGAAAGCCAACCTTTAACCTTACGCCAAAGCTTATATAGGAAAAAATATGATTATATTTTCTTAAGCGCGTTGTCTCTGTTCCTGATTAGTATTATTATTTTTGAGCCTCAAATCAGAATTATCTTTCTTACATTTTTCAAGATCGGTACTTTTGCTTTTGGCGGTGGTTATAATTCCATTCCACTCCTCCAACATGAAACGGTTAACATCCATCAATGGGTATCAATGAATCAATTTAGAGACGGATTAGCGATGGGACAAATTACTCCAGGTCCCGTCTTAATTACCGCAACCTTTATAGGTTATAAAGTCTTTGGAATTGTCGGTGCAATTGCGGCTACAATAGGAATATTTCTTCCTTCGGTTATTGCCGTAATAGTATTAAATAAATTTCATCAGAAGATAGTCCAAATGCATATTACGCATTCATTAATAAGAGGGGTGCTGGCGGGTTTTATAGGATTGCTTATTTCAGTTACAATAAATTTCGGAATTCATTCATTAACTAGTTGGCAAACATGGGGAATTTTTATTATCTCTCTTGTCTTATTAGCTTACTATAAAGTTGACGCCCTCTGGATAATAATCGGAACGATCATTATTTCATTAATTATAATCTAAATCAAGGAATGCACTTTATAAAGGAAATGGATCCGCTATTGTCATATCGAGGGAGTCCGCGACTGAGATATCCCATGCTCAACTCGTGCACCTGAACTATTCGATAAAGCCGTTGCCAATATTTCTCTTAAACTTTTATAACCCGAACAACTTAAATGCATAATATTTCGGGACATCTATTGCTAATGTAAACACTGCCGAAAAAATTAGCGCCGTCATCACCTGTGTTGTCGATAACGCAGGAATGATTAAACCATAAATCCCCAGAATCACGAAAACAATAATGCTAATTGAGGATGATGCTATAAGGGCTTTTCCCGGTATTGAATACCAAAAGAAATTTCTCTCTCTTACTATCAATACTCTAAATTGACTCGTAAATACCAGCATAAGCATCATAAATGCCTGAAGCGGTCTCTGACTTAATCCGAAATAATTCGATCCGATTATAATCCCGATTACTCCTTCAACTACTAATAATGCGCCGATTATTAAAGAGGCAAACGTTATGTTTTTTACATCCCAATTATTTGGAGCCTCCGTATGTTTTACGTTATCGGTTGCAAGTGACATTGTGACAAAATCATTTGCGAAAACAAGTAGGGACATTCCTAACATCGATAATACCATCTCATTTTTCATGAAAAAACCGATTGTTAGCAAACCAACAACCTGAATTACCTTTGTTACCTTATTGATGACCCAGGTTAACATTCGCTGATACGTTTCGCGGCTTCTTTTTATTGCTTCAACTATTACGCTGACGCCGGGCTCAGTCAATACAATACTGGCGGAAGCTTTGGCAACATCTGTGGCGTTACTTACGGCAATTCCCATTTCAGCTTGTTTAAGCGCCGGAGCATCGTTCACTCCGTCACCTGTCATACCGACCATATACCCTTGCGATTGAAGAAGCTTTACAATTTTATATTTATCCTCAGGATATATTTCCGCAAATCCATCACTCTCACTCGCAAGCTTTGCCTGTTCACTTTCGTTTAATCCTTCAAGATCTTTTAACCTGATTATATTATTGCCGATACCTACTTGATGAGCAATTTCTTTGGCAATTGACATATTATCGCCCGTCAGCATTAGAGCTTTAACTCCCAATTCCCTTGCTTCCTCTATCATAGTTTTAGAATCACTACGCGGAGGATCTGCAAGCGGAAGCAATCCGACAAGTTCTAAATTATCAAAATTACTATCCTTCGATCTTGCAACAGCAATAGTCCTATATCCTTTTTTAGATAGAGCATCTATTGTTGTATCAACCAAATCATGAGCTGCTTTATCCATTCCCGAACACATAGGTATTACTACCTGAGCCGCGCCTTTGATAACTTTATATTGCTTTCCTTCGGTTTCTATAATTGCCTCGGTTCGTCTGATTGCAGGATTGAACGGCGTATAACTTATCTGCTTTTGTGAATCGTGGCTGGCATTAATACTCTTTGCATAATCCATAATAGCAACATCAATCAAATCCATACCCTCAGATCGGGAAGCCAAATTTCCAATATTAGCAACATCCATCTTAGAAAAATTTGAAAAAGGGATACTGTCAGTTACGGATAATTTATTTTGAGTAATAGTACCTGTTTTATCCAGGCAAAGAATGCTTATTGAAGCGGCATCTTCTATTGAATCGAGCCTTGCGACAATAATTCCTTCCTCGGCAAGCTTCATTCCCGTAGCCGCTTGAACAATTGTAAGCACTGCCGGAAGGGCTACCGGAACAGCACCCATTAGAAAAATCACTGCAAAAGTAATTATCAACAATACACTGACATGAATGAAGACTGCATAAACAGCTACAATTATTGATGCTACAATACCCAGGTACATCATGTATTTTACAATCTTAAGCATGATCTCTTCCTGGTGGGATTTTGGTTTTGCAATCTTTACTAATTCTGCCGTCTTGCCGAAATAAGTATTAGCTCCTGTATTTACCACAATGCATTTAGCCTCACCCCGTTTTACGACAGAACCTGAATAAGTGATATCCAACGACTGGCTTTCCACCGGTAGAGATTCTCCTGTCAAAGCTGATTCATCAATAGAAATATCGCCGCTTATTATTTTTGCATCGGCAGGAATAATATCTCCGAGCTTCACAATAATAATATCTCCCGGAACGATATCGCTTGATTCAGCCAAAGACCACGAGCCGTCGCGTAATACCTTAGCTCTGATCGCAAGACGTTGCTTGAGTAATTCAACAGCCTTTTGAGATCCGTGAGAATGCATAAAACCAATTATTGCATTTACAGTAAGCAGGACGAAAATTATTATTCCTTCAATATCATGTTCTAGAAAAAACGAGAGAACCATCGCAAGCTCCAGAAGCCACGGCATTGGTCCCCAGAAGCGGCTAATAAATTCAAGCACGGGATTCTTCTTTTTCCCCTCAATTGCATTACGTCCAAATGTAGTAAGCCGGTTTTGAACCTCTGAACTACTAAGCCCGCTCTCGGTTGTTCCTAAAAATTTATATGTCTCATCCAAAGAAGATTTTTTGAAATCTGAAGTCGGTAGTATTTTAAAATCCATTTTATATTTTTTCCTATAGTATATTTATGTACATAAACTTGAACTTGATTCCCCCAACAAAAAAATCAATTACAAATATAAATCATTTTGAATAACCAATTAAAGGCAAAAGCGTGAGATTTATCAAAGGTATCATCCAAAATCAGATATCGTCAACCTAAAATTCTATATATCAGCACTAAGTGATTCCAAAACAACACTCATAATTTTCCCCTCTCCCTTTGGGAAAGATTTAGAGTGAGGGCTAGTACTTTGGTTTGGATGAATACTCGGAAGTAAATCAATTAAAGGGAAAAAAAGCAGCCCACGAATTCATTCGTGGGAAAAAATATGAAAAGCCTGCCTTCGAACCGATTCATCGGTTTTCCAATTGCTTTTGGACGAAATATGTCGAATCATTTTGTAATGTAAAACCATTAGACTTGATAAAGGAATGATGTAAATTTAGATTTGAAAATCACAAAATTAAATTCATTTTTTGAAATTTAACTTATTATTTATTCTCGCAATCTTTAGCCTAAATGCCGCGCAATTATTAGTTGCTCAGCAAAAATTTTACAATTCAATCGTCACTGATTCAATCCGGATCAATTTTGGTAATGAATATCATCTTTCCCAACCTGTAATTGTTCCTTTTTCTGAGATAATAAAATTAAAAGGAAAAATATTACCTTCTAAAGATTACAGCTTCTCTTACTCAACATCTTCCTTTGTACTCTCCGATAGTCTTCCATATTCTGTGTTTGACACTTTAATAGTGACTTATGAAACTGTAAATCTCGCACTTCAAAAAGAATATAAGAATAGAATATTGGCGTATAAGTTTGATAAAAAGCTTGGGGACACAGTCGGAGTTTCAAATAATGAAAGCGCTCCCTTGAATGCCGAGACTATATTTGGCAGCGGCATTCAAAAAAGTGGAACAATTGTGAGAGGCTTTACAGTTGGTACGAATCAGGATTTATCGCTCAATAGCGGATTGCGCCTTCAATTATCCGGAAGACTCTCTAAAGAAATTGAAATTGTCGCCGCACTTACTGATCAAAATACTCCTATTCAACCGGAAGGCAATACGGCTACTCTCGACCAGCTTGATAATGTTTTTATCCAGATTAAACATCCAAACGCCACGGCTACTTTCGGTGATTATACTCTTCAAAAAAAAATTGGCGTGTTCGGTCCTATCGATAGAAAACTGCAAGGGCTGCTTGGCGAATTTAATTATGGAGAGCAAAAAGTTTACATTGCAATTGCCAGCGCCAAAGGAAAATATACCACTAATAGCTTTAATGGTGCTGACGGAGTTCAAGGTCCATACATTTTAACCGGAGAAAATAACGAAAGGAACATAATTATTATTGCAGGCTCTGAAAAAGTATATATCGACGGAATAGAAATGAAAAGGGGCGAAAGGAACGATTACATAATTGATTATGCAAACGCCCAAATAACCTTTACCCCAAATAGACTTATTACTTCTGCAAGCAGAATTTCAATTGATTTTGAGTACTCCGATCAAAAGTATCAGCGTACTTTCTTCGGAGCCGGTGTTGAATCAAAATTACTTAATGATAAGCTCGGAATTAAATTTCAATACATTCGTGAAGGTGATAATCAGGATGCCCCGGTAGATATTGTATTATCAGATTCGGATAAAGCGCTAATTGCCGCTGCCGGGAATGATCCCTCAAAGGCAACTAAAACAGGTATCTCATTAGCGGTGCCGGATTCACTTGGAAATCTTCACGGAACCTATTCACGTGTTGATACTCTTATCAACGGAGCTGCCTATTCATATTATGTTTACAACCCCGGCGGGGTATATGCGGTTTACAATGTTGTTTTTAGCTACGTCGGAGAACAGCGAGGAGATTATGTTAATATAAGTATTGGAGATTATAAATTTGCCGGAATACACCAGGGGAATTATGCTCCTGTAATATTTCTTCCTTTGCCGGAATTAAAACAGAACGCTAATTTGGCTTTTGATTATCAACCGTCAAAAGGTGTAAATCTTAACGTTGAATATGCGGGCAGTCTTTATAATCGAAATAGATTTTCGTCGGCAGATAATAGCAACTTTGGCTATGCTACAAATATTCTCTTTACTGTTGACCCGCAAAAGGTTGAAATCGGAAAAGTTTCTTTAGGCGAAATAGGGATTTCATATCACGACAGATTTATCCAGGATAAATATACCTCACCCGACAGAATAAATCCGGTTGAATTTAACCGTGACTATAATATAGATTCAACAACGATACCACAAAACCAGCAGCTTCGCGAGTTAAATTTAACCTTGAAGCCAATCACCGAGTTGAGTATAAACTCATCATACGGATTGCTTACACAAGGCAGCGACTTTAAGTCGACCCGCTATAACAACACAATTAAATTTAGCGACAACAAGAATTTCGGTTTTAATTATAACTTAGATTATGTTTCTTCGGAAAATTTAAGTTTCAAAAGCTATTGGTTTAGACAGCAAGGGGAGGCGTTCTATAATATATGGAAACTTAAACCGGGAATCGGATTTCTATCTGAGAATAAAAATGATAAACAAGGCGGCGCTGATTCATTACTTTCAACAAGTCTAAAATATTATGAAATAGATCCCTTTCTTGAATTGGTAGATTTTTACGGACTTCACTTGACTGCTAAATATTCGTTAAGAGACGATTATTCTCCTTTATCCGGTATAATGACCAACATGGCAACTTCATCGGCACAATCCGTTGAATTAAATTATAACGGAAGCAGAAAGTTTAGTTCAACATTAAATTTTACAATTAACAATAAAACTTATTCGGATGCATTTAAGAAAATCGGATACTTGAATAGCCAGACTATTTTAGTTCGCTCCCAATCTAAATTCAATTTCTGGAACCCTTTGTCGGGAGATTTTTATTATGAAGTCTCTACTCAAAAATCGGCAAAGCTTCAAAAGGTCTTTGTTCAGGTTCCTATCGGCACCGGAAATTATATTTATCTTGGCGACTTGAACCATAACGGTATAGCAGATGAAAATGAATTTCAACCGTCGTTATATAACGCTAACTATGTCCTTATAACAGTACCTACAACTCAGCTTTATCCGGTTATCGATCTTAAAACAAGCTCGCGTTGGAAGGTTGTCTATGGCGATATTTTTGACAAAGGCTCATTGCTTGAAGAAATACTAAAACCTTTCTCATCCGAAACATCATGGCGTGTTGAAGAAAACAGCACTGAACCCGATTATAAGAAAATATATTTGCTTCACTTTTCGGACTTCCAACAAGAAGCTACAACTATTCAAGGTTCGAATTTCATTCAACAGGATTTATTTATTTTTGAGAACGACAGAGATTTATCATTCAGACTAAGATATGCGCAGACAAAGAGTTTAAACCAATACAGCGGCGGCTCCGAACGGATTTACACGAGGGAACAAAGTTTAAGAATAAATTTCAAAATGGTAAAAGAAATTAGCAATCAGACGGATATTATAAATCAAACTAATAATATCGGCGCTCCCGTAATCTCAAACCTTCAACAACAAATCTCGGGAAATAATATTACTTCGGATTTCTCTTATCGACCTGAAAGAAATGTAGAAGTGGGATTTGTAATAAAAGTCGGTAGAAGCCAGGATAATTTTCCTTCTACTCCTACTATTATTAATTTAAACTCTCAAACTTTGCGTCTAAATTTGTCTTTTGCAAATACAGGTAGATTGAGGATTGAGTTTAAGCGTGATGAACTTAGAGCTAATGACCAACATGGCAACTTCAT
>JAJYOQ010000635.1 GCA_021796135.1 Bacteroidota bacterium | reverse complement strand
GCGAAATAGCCTATAAGCTTGGCTACAGCAGTGTTCAGCATCTTTCAAATCAATTTAGAAAAGTTACCGGGCTTACAGCCAGTCAATTTAAATCCCTTACTGAAAACACACGAAAGTCCTTAGATAAAATTGATTTAAGATAAATCTTTTGCTGCATCTCCTATTCTTTGAACTGTCAAAAATATCATTAGTATAAATTTCTATCTATGAGATAGGTTAAAATCATGTAACATTTATTTATAATTCTATAATGTATTAGGCATGGTAAATAATTAAATTTACACCCGTAATTAAAACTGTAGAAAGCACAAAAATGAAAGGATCTAAAATGAAAATTCAAGAATTAAAAATTGAAGGTATGTCTTGCGGACATTGTGTCATGGCTGTGCGCAAAGAACTTAGCAAAATGAATGATGTCAAAGTTAATGATGTCCAAATCGGCAGCGCTAAAGTTGAATATGATGAAAGCAAAGTCTCGGATAAAGATTTGGAGAATGCAATAGAAAATGCAGGGTATAAGTTAGTAAAATAGTTCAAGATCAAGTTTAAGATCAAGTTTAAGTTTAAGTTCAAGATCAAGGATAAGGATTGTGTGATGGAAATAAATGAAATTAAAACATTAACCCTTCCAGTTGAAGGAATGACTTGCGCGAGTTGTGTGGCAAGGGTGGAAAAGGCGTTGAAGAAAGTTGATGGAGTATCAAGTGTGAATGTCAACTTCGCTACCGAAAAGGTAACCTTTTCTTACAACGACAGCGCGACAAATCTATCAGCGTTATCCGGTATTGTTGAAGACGCAGGATATAAACTAGTACTTCCGGTTAAAGAAGAGTCCCCTTCCGCTCAATCCACTGGTATTGAAACTGAGATTCCGGAGGATTTGAATCAGAAGAAAGCATACAAGCAGCTAAGGTCCGAATTTATATTTGCCGCTATAATGACTGTCCCGATAATGTTTATTAGCATGATAAGTATGACTGCATGGTTTCATTCTTGGAATCCTCTGCCGATGGAATATATTGATAGATTATTATTTCTTGCAACAACCCTGGTAATGTTTATCTCGGGTAAAAGGTTCTTCATTATATCAGGACGACTGCTAAAGCATTTTTCGGCTGACATGAACACGCTTGTAGCTGTCGGAACCGGCACTGCTTATGTTTACAGTACTATAGCCGTATTATTTCCAAAACTACTTTCACTTTCTACAGCTGGCAATAATATCTATTTTGATACCTCTACAACAATCATTGCTTTAATTTTAATGGGTAGACTGTTAGAAGCAAAAGCAAAGGACAAAACATCAACAGCAATAAAAAAACTTATTGGACTTCAACCAAAAACTGCTCGCGTAATTAGAAATAATATAGAAAGAGATATCCCTGTTAACGAAGTTGTGAAAAATGAAATTGTTATAGTTAGACCGGGGGAAAAAATACCGGTGGACGGAATCATTACTAAAGGAACATCGTCAATTGATGAATCAATGGTAACGGGTGAGAGTATCCCTGTAGACAAAAACGTGAATGATAATGTTATAGGTGGAACGATAAATAAAAACGGCAGTATCGAGTTTAAGGCAACGGCAGTCGGAAAAGAAACTTTGATTGCTCAGATAATAAAAATGGTAGAGCAGGCGCAGGGCTCTAAAGCACCTATTCAAAGTTTGGCGGATAAAATTGCTTCAATATTTGTCCCGGTTGTAATAAGTATTGCAGCTTTAACATTTTTATTGTGGCTATTTATCGGTGGAGTAAGTTTTACAGCTGCAATGATAAATTTTATTGCAGTACTTGTTATTGCCTGCCCATGCGCTTTAGGATTAGCCACACCAACGGCGATAATGGTAGGTACCGGGCTTGGAGCATCCAATGGAATTTTAATTAAGAATGCTGAAAGCCTGGAACGGGCGCATAAAATTACTAGCGTAGTACTTGATAAAACAGGTACTATTACTACCGGGAAACCATCCGTCACTGACGTGATCATATTTAAGGAATCCAAATTAGGATACGCTAAATCAAGCAAGGAGAAAGATACTGTAGATGAAGAAAATCTTATTCGCATTATAGCTTCAATCGAAAATAAATCGGAACATCCTTTGGGAAAAGCCATTGTCGATTATGCTAAACAGAAGAATATTTCTTTAGGTAATGTGGAAGAATTTAATTCGCTAACAGGATATGGGTTGACTGGAGTAGTTGATGGTCATTCTGTTGCAATAGGAAATTTATTGATGATACAAAAATCAATTTCTACTGGCGGAGTCCCTCCCTCGAAAAATAACGAAGCCGAGGAAGTATCAAACAGATTATCACAAGAAGGAAAAACACCGATATTTATTTGGATAGATAAAGATTTACGCGGAGTCATAGCTGTAGCGGATACAATTCAATCAACATCAAAAGAAGCAATAGAGAAGCTAAAGAATATGTCCATAGAAGTTATTATGATTACAGGCGATAATGAAAGGACCGCAAATGCAATTGCTAAAGAAGCTGGGGTTGAAAAAGTAATTGCAGGAGTTCTACCTCAGGACAAAGCAAATCATATTAAAAAAATTCAGCAAGAAGGAAAAATTGTTGCAATGGTAGGCGATGGAATAAACGACTCACCGGCGCTTGCACAAGCAGATGTTGGAATTGCTATCGGTACAGGTACTGACATAGCCATCGAAGCT
>JAJYOQ010000634.1 GCA_021796135.1 Bacteroidota bacterium | reverse complement strand
AAATATTTTGAAAATAATTATATACATATGAGGCACATATGAATAAAACTTTCGGAAATGAAATAGCTAAATGCCCACATTGTTCTAATCCGATAGGAGACGAAAACCCCTATATTTGGTGCATAAAGTGCGGAGAACAACTACCTGACAATATAATATCATTAGTACCAAATTTAAAAACTACAAAAAAGACTAATCCTATGGAAACAAATCTTACAAAAATTAGCAATTCACCAAAAATATTTTCTAATGGAGAAGGCTTAATAATGATTTTGCAACTCTTAGCTTTTGTGAATCTTGTTGCTGGAGTCATAGTTGGGTTCAGAATAATAGCCACTATTGCGGGCGATTTTGGAACATTTTTAGGAATATTTTTCATTATTGAAGCTTTTCTAGGTTGTGCCCTATTATTAGCCGTTGGCTTAATTGCGGATAATATCTTGTCGATTAGAAAAAACGTTGAAATATATTTTAAGAAAAATGAATAATAATTAAAAATAAGATTATTTATAATTGGTCTTAAATGAAATCAAAAGCACTGATCATAACAATCATTATTCTAGCTGCAGTTGCCTATGGCTATTATTATTATTTTGTACAAACTTTAATGCTTTCGCAAATTATCGATTCTTCTGGCAATCCCTTTTCTTCAATTATTATTGGCCTAATTGATTTTGATACAGGCTTGTCCAGATATGATATCCATCGAATTTCAGAAAAGGCCGATTATTGGAATAGCAGGATACAGCAGGTTAATTCAATACAAAATTACCAATTGAGAAATCAAGAGAATGAAAAACTACTTGCTGAGATGATGGAAGATCCCTCAATGAGAAAGGTAATTATGAAATTATTAGGTTTTGGTATGAATGCTGTAAGTATTTTCTTTAAGGCTTTGCATTGAAAGGATAACATGAATTAATTCAATTAAGAGGTGTAATAATGAACCCTAAAAATAAAATATTCTTAAGCCCGGCTGGCGGAATTTTAGCTACTATATGCTTTTTTCTTCCATGGATAAAAGTTGATTGCTTTCCTCAAGCCGCTAGCGGCGCAGATATAGGTGGGATCGTTTGGCTTGTTTTAATATCTTCTTTAGTAATAGTCGGATCTTTTTTCTTTTATAGAAATCTTCACAGAATTGAACAATCGAAAAAATTAATTACGATTAGTTCATGGTCAGCCTTTGCGATTCTCATAATTAGGTATATTTCTTTTGCTAGTAGTGATTATGGCAAAATCGGTTTCACACTTCAATATGGAGTTTTCGGTGTAATAATAGGATTTATAGGTGCTCTGGTTGGGGTCAATTATATTAAATCGGAAGATGCAATTAATGAATTTCCTGACCCTTATATTAAGGAAGCTATAACTATAAAGGAACAAGAAAAATCCCACCCGACTTCTTCAGCACAAAATAACATTGTATCAAAACCCGAAATTAAACCTGATGAAAAAACATTAACTTTTCAACGCATGACAAACACAATTAACTCATTTGACCTTGCTGGGAAACTTAAGAAGCAAAAAAAAATAATTATAATAACGGTTATATCGATCCTTATTTTATTAATTGCTTATAACGTTTTCTTTGTAACTTCTCCTATCACCGATGGCAGGAAAGCTGGCGAATTGTATAATGAATATCAGAACAATCAATTTAGAGATCAGCTTAAATCTTACCAAGATTTTCTTAATAATTATGATTCATATAAGTTTATATTAAAATCTCAAGCAAATGATAAAATGAATGAGGCAACTGACAAATATTCAGCAAAAACAACTGAGCTATTTGCAAAAATGAATGATACCTATTCTAAGTTGCGAAGCAGATACGCAGACAATCCGCAAAAGTTGAATAGTTTTGACAATGCTTATAATATTACTTTAAGTAGCAATAACAACAGCGAGTTGCAAAGTCAGGTGGCAAATTTATATCATCAAATTCAAAATAAAATATCTTCAATAATATCTCCTGAACCGGACACTACTGCAATTAAAAACGATTTATTAGGAAAATCTTATGTAAAAGGAAAAATAACGTGGAAGTTTGGGTTCCTATCTGACATACTAAATACAACTATTATAAATAAGATTACTTCTAATAGCTACTGCGAATATAATATTGCGTTTACTCTATATGATACAAATTCTGGAGATACTTTTAAGGCAAAGATGATTGTTAGCTATAATTACAACGGTGATAATTGGGTATTAGCTAGTTCCACTATGACCAATCTGGAAGATATAACTAAAAGGAAAAAATATTAGAAAATTATAAATACCAAATCAAATGGAATATGATAAATAATAGAAAGTTAATTTTCATTTTGTTTTTTGTATTTAACAATATATTAAATTTATTGTTGGCCCAAACACAGCAATGGAAAGATTTCATAGGTTTTGATAGAATTTCTAATATTGTACCTTATGATAATTCTCTTTGGCTTGCAGCAGAATCAGGTATTCTAAAAATAAATTTGGTTGATATGTCTATTAAAAAATATACGGCTGTTGACGGGATTTCTGTAAATAAAGGGCAAAACGCTATTGCAATTGCTTCTGACGGGACAGTTTATGCCGGTGGAATATATCCGGGACTTAACGTTTTATATCCAAATTCTGAAAGATGGATTAAGGAATACCCCACCCCAAACTTTATTCGTTGGGTCAACAACAATA
>JAJYOQ010000633.1 GCA_021796135.1 Bacteroidota bacterium | reverse complement strand
CGTTTGCTGCTGGCTCCGGCTCCTCAATTTTCAGAGCTTTTACTGAGATACCCCTTCTAATAAATCTGGTTTGAAGAATATCAATACTAGCTTTTAACGAATAATCATCCTTGGTGTTAATCGAAATAAGCTTCTCTTTTTTATTAAGTTCAATTTCAGTGTTAGAATCTTTTAAGTCATAACGCTGATGAATTTCCTTAATCGCTTGGTTAACCGCATTATCAGCTTCTTGCAAGTCAATCTCAGAAACTATATCAAAAGAATGATTTTGAGCCATAATATTTTAGTCTAAGTTTGTCGGGGTGCCCGGATTCGAACCGGGGACCTTCCCGATTGAATCGGGACGCGTTAACTGTTATTAATGAACCACTCAAGATATTTTCTGCTTTTCATTTTCTTGAGTTTATATTCAAGTTTAATAGCATCTGATTTAAGAATAAATTCTTTCATGAAGATTAGTTTCCATGGAACACCAGCTTTGGTAGAAGCTGATTGTCTTGAATTATGTTCGTCTAACCTTCGCAGAATGTTATTAGTGCTGCCAATATAATATTTGTTCACTGTTTGGCTAAATAAAATATAAGTACAAAAGCTCATGTCGGGGTGCCCGGATTCGAACCGGGGACCTCTTCGTCCCGAACGAAGCGCGCTAACCGGGCTGCGCTACACCCCGAAAACATATTTTGAAATAAAAATTGATAAATAAAAAGAACAAACTGAACACTTTATAATTTTCAGATAAATTAAAATTCCATAAACCGGGGACCTTCCCGATTGAATCGGGACGCGCTAACCGGGCTGCGCTACACCCCGTGTTTGTGAAAGTAATAGTTAATTTAAATTAATTATTTTTTTGCAAAAACAAAGATAGATTGTTTTAAATAAAATGCCAAGTAACCTTAACACTTGATTTTAACTCCTAAAAGATTAATTTTATACAAGTTATTCTAATAAGTTGCAAGTTATTATATTGTAACATTTTATTCGTACAATTATTGAAGGGTTAAAAATGAAAAAGTATTTTCTTGTGATGTTGTTTTCTTTCTCTATCCTGCTTGCCGACAATTTATTTGCTCAGCAAACGACTTCAAAATATGATTGGTTAGCTCAAAATAGTTGGAACTTTGGGTTTGGCTTTACTTATCCAAGATATATTAGTTTTAACTCATACTCTAATGATAAATTGGGTACTCAATTTGGAGGATACCTGTCCCTCCAAAGAAACTTTACCGAACATGTCGGCTTAAGGTTAGAGGGCAATTATATTTTTCTCAAAGATACAAGAGATGATATTAAAAATAATGTTCTTGAAGCTAATTTTGATTTGATTTATTATCTTGTGCCCGCCGAGTATATTTCACCTTATCTCGGAGTAGGAATTGGTGGATTCTCGAATTCAATTACAGGCTCACGTATAGCAAATCTAAATAAAAATCATATCGATTATCAAATGAATCTTTTGTTTGGAGCTGAGTGGGGGCTTAGCCCGGATTGGAAGATAAAAACCGAAATTGATTATCATACACCTTCCACAAACTCATTTGACGGAGTTTATGGAACAATTGGGAATGGGCTATTAGGCGGTAATTTGGATTCATATATGACATTTGACATAGGTGCTGTTTATTATTTTGGTAAAGGACCTCAATCTCACTTGTCTGATATGTATGATGGCGTAGGCGTTGTTGATTATGGAAAAATAGAAGATATAGTTAAAAAATATCAAACCCAACCTACGGAAGTTGATTACAATAGGATCGAAGATATAGTTAAGAAGAATACTCCTGCTGTTGTAAGCAACGCTCCTGCTCCAACTAATTGGGTGCTGATTGGAGTTAATTTTGATTTTAATAAAGCTACACTCAAACCCGAATCAATGCCGATTCTTTATAATGCTGCAGAAACATTGCTACAAAACCCGGGTGTAAATGTTGAAATTCAAGGATATACCGACAATATCGGTTCCGATAAATACAATAAAAAGTTGTCGCTTAAAAGAGCCGAAGCGGTGAAGCAATTCTTGGTTGCTAAAGGTGTTGATGCAAGTAGATTGACTACTGCCGGATTGGGTGAAGAAAATCCGATTGTTTCAAATAAGACTGCTGAAGGCAGGGCTCTAAACAGAAGAATTGAGTTTAAGGTCATTAAATAATTTTAGAATAAAATAATATTTTTAAGGGATCTCAAATTTTGAGATCCCTTAATATTTATTTAATTAAGCCCACCTCTAATAACGCACATGTCAAACCAAGTAGAATAATGGAATATTTGGGTATTTCCCACTATTATACCATTCCATTCATCCCTCATCCTTCTTCTACCTAACACTTTTGTCAATTTTGTCACACCTTAGTCTTTTTTCCTTATATTTTTCCCATTTCTACCAGGCTTCTAACAAGCCTATGACAAGCCTCCACCAGGCCTATAATTCTTATCTAAAAATTGCAGAAAAAATAGTGTGACAAAATGGCCGATACTTATTCACCTAAGTAAAACTTTGGACAGATTTTTCATTGTAAAGCACTAAATGCTGCGTTCAATAAAAATGAAGGATAATTAATGACTTTTGGAAAGCTATTTGAAAAGTTTTATCAAACTGGGGCATCAAAAAATATAGTTTAGAGATTGCGATTCCTCAAGTAATATTAAGCTTTACTTTTAGATTTCTTTGATCTTTTCAAAC
>JAJYOQ010000091.1 GCA_021796135.1 Bacteroidota bacterium | reverse complement strand
CTCTGAATAATTGATGACATGATTGACTGGAGACTTTACACTTAAGCATTATATCTCCTCCTCAATACCCCTAAGTTAAGAATGTCCAACTATTTATTAATGTCTTACATATTATATTTGACTTACATTACAAATTTTTCTTATATTTATCATAATTAAAGAAATATAATTAATGGAGTATATATATGGAATCCGGTTATGTTACATCAAAAGGACAGTTAGTAATACCGTCTAAAATGAGAAAAAGGTTTGGAATTAAACCAGGTACAAGAGTTAATTTTTATGAGGAAGAAGATGGAATTAAATTAATTCCAATTACTCCGGACGTAGTAAAAGCAAACATAGGATTTCTCGGAAAGGAAGGAGATCTTCTCAAAGCTTTGATGGAGGAAAAAAAGAAAGAACGTGAACTATGAGAAAATATGTTCTGGACAGCTATGCTGTAATTGCATATGCTAAGAATGAGAAAGGGGGAGATGAAGTTGCGGATTTAATAAGCAAAGCTTTAACCAGTGACGTCGAACTTTATCTCAGTGTGATTAATTGGGGAGAGGTCTACTATATAACACTTCGCAATCAAGGAAAAGATAAGGCTGAATTGTTTAAAACCACAATAGCCCGGTTCCCAATTACGATTGTTGAAGCAAACAAAGAGCTAACACTGCATGCCGCCGAATTCAAAGCATTTAACAAAATGTCTTATGCCGATGCCTTTGCTGCAGCATTGGCTAAAATTAAAAAAGCCGTGCTTGTTACAGGAGATAAAGAGTTTAAAGCATTGGAAAAGGAAATAAAAATAAGTTGGATATGAAAAAGTTCGAACTCTCTGAGGTCGAAAGTTCGAATCTTCAGCTTGCCGTGTACCCCCGAGAGGATTCGAACCTCCGACCAAAAGTTTAGGAAACTTCTGCTCTATCCATTCTGAGCTACGGGGGCATATATTAATATCATGTCAGATTCACAATGTAAAAATAGTCAACTTATTAGTTATTGAAAAGGATTAAGATTAATTGATAGCCTTTAATATATTAATTGTTGAACTATTTTACATGTACCATGCCCTTTACCTGTGAAAATGAACCGGCGGTTATTCTATAATAAAAAACCCCGGATGCTAAATTTGAACCGTTAAATGGTATTGTATGAGTACCTTCTGAAAAATCTGCATCAATAATTGTGGATAGATATTGTCCCAGAGAATTATAAAGTTCAATCTTTACTCTTGAAGGCGACGTTATAGAAAAATCTATATTTGTGGTCGGATTAAACGGATTAGGATAATTTTGCGATAAAGAAAATTCAGATGGCATAATAACTGCCGGAGGGGCTGGATTTGGATTTGTATCAATACTGACATATGCTCTGATAAGATAAATTGCTACTGTTGTATCGGAAGAAGTTATATAATACCAGCCTGCAGCTCCCCCGCCGGAAGGATTATGTAAATAGGTATAGCTATGATACGCATCTGTACCAGGATAATCTGTAATCATAACTCCCGGAGTTGAGGGATCAGAGCCAATTACTAATGCAACGGCAAAAGGGTTATCTGTTCTAATATTATATTTTCTTAGATCAATACTCGTCCAATTTTGCCAAGGTATCGGATATGGGTTTCCTGTGGGCGGATTCGTTGTCGAAATTGATGCGGTAATATTTTGCGCAAGAGGCTTCCCGAGAGGGGTTGGAGTTTGGCTGCCTGTAAATTGATAGATTCCTCCCGTGATTGTTCCTGCTTTTCTTAAAGCAACTCTTATTGAATCTAATTTTCCTCCGGTATAGGAATCAAACTGAACACATACAGTATCCGAAGCATCAAAAACATAGTATCCAACCGGTTCGGTATTGTCCCATTTTAGTTCTGTTTCGGTTGTCGGTACTGTCCCGGATGCCTGATAATTAAATACCACATTTGCTGACTGGCTTGAATTGATCACTACGAAACTAATTGTTGTATATGTTGTACCATATAGCGGTTCTGAAAAGGTTGAATTGAGCGGTACATCTAAAACCCTGGAGGTATTATTGCCTGTTTCTACAGCTTTAATTATAAGGGAGCCCGCACTTGCAGAAGGAGTAAACTTTAAGTTCTGAGCACCTGAAAAAGAAAAATATTCTGCAGCAAGACTTTGAGTAGTATCGGTTATTAAATTAACATTAGGATTATAATAGGTTTTGCCTACGGACTTTGGGAGACCTTGAAGTATATAGCCATAAGCAGGATTAACGCTTCTGTCATTTAGTTCATTGGCAATAAGCCAATTTACAAAAACAGAGTTAAAAGATGATGAATATTGCTGCAATACGCTATTAATTCCTGTTAGCCCGGTTAAATTATCCTGCACTATATGGCTAAATATCCCTGCCCCGAACTGGTCATTTAAATAAATAAAGAAACGCTGTGCACGACCATAATCATTAAGAACTTTCGTTGCATCATTACCGCGCCAAGTTGTCAGAGGAATGTTTGTTTCATTGGCATAAAGCTGTTGATCAGAAGGTGGATATCCGCAAATGATTTCGGCTACCATTGATAAGCCTTCGTTTATAAATGTTAGTTCGGGATTTGTTTTATGATAATTCCAATTTATCATGTGCTGAAATTCGTGCGCAGCGGTTTCGAGAGCAGTATTCAGACCATCCGTAGTTTCAAGATTTGTAGGATTTGCATCCATATAATAAATTTCGGCATTATTAAATCCGGTTTCATTAGCAGCATTGAAAAAACCGCTTACATATCCTCCAGTTCCTTTATAGCCGTCTTTAATATCAAGAATCAAAATAATAATTCTGGGATCGTTATCTACATTTGGCGGATTGCCGAATGTATCAACATCAGTTTGATAAATTCCTTTGGTAGAATTAGCCGGTGTACGGTTATCAAATTCATTGACTACAGCGGCAACTGCGGCAGAATCAACCGATGTTCCCCAAACCGTGTTTTCTACAAACACGTAACAATTAACCCCAACAGCTCGGCATGTTGATGATACCAGATATGATGTTTCGGGATTAGTCGATAAATCCCAGGAATACCACTGCTTTTGGTCTCCGACTTTAAATCCCCATGCGGAATTTTTTTCCATTTTTAATTTATCAAAAAATCCGGGGTTTGATTTTAAAAATTGAGCAACGCGAATTTCTTCTTTGTTAAAGAATTCTCCTCCAGCAATGGGATAGCTTTTGGATTGGTTTTCAGTCACCGGCTTCATCAATGTTTTATTCTGCGCAAGTGAAATTATTGCGAAGCTTAAACAGATGAGCATTATTAGTTTTTTCATATAAATCTCGATTTAGATTAATTTCGTATTTAATCCAGCAATTAACATATTGCTATTTTCGATGTATTTCTAATTTATCAACTTTGAGAACTTTAATTGAATCACTGTTGACTGATATATTGCTAAAATAAACGGTTACAGTTTTCCCCTGATTTTGAAACATTAAATCTTTTAAGTATTCAGGGCAGTCAAGAATAAAAACTTCATTATTGTTTTTCAATGCAATATTTATAAACGGTTCATTTCCAACGATTTGAATTTCGCCGGTAATAACTTTAGGAAATATACTATTCCAAATTGTACACCCTTCGAAAGCGGCAACAAATGTAAAGCCAACAATTAAATTAATATAAAGTCCGAAAAGAATTTTCATCTTCATGATCTGCTTTGCTTAATATTTTTCAGAACCCTTTTAAATTGAGGATAACTAATATTAAAAATATGATTTATTTTTTTTAAAGTAAACGGGGAGAAAACAAGGAAAAAGTAAAAAGGCAAAAGTAAAAAGTTCAATTTTAAGATTTACACAGATATGATATAATTTTTCTCCTTTAATCACTTGTTTAATATTGGTATTATTGTAATGAAAATTTAAAGTGGATATATAATTTGAATATAAAACAATCCGATAAAGCTGCCTTTTTCTGGGACAAAAAGCCAATTAGCTATAATATTCTTCTAAGGCATATTAAATATTATTCTTCTCTGTATAATAATACAAATGTTGAAAAAATCGCGATATTTTCACCGAACAGACCTGAGTGGGCTTATGCATTTTTTTCTGCATGGGAAAATAATGCTATAGCTGTACCCGTAGATTTTATGGCTATGGCTGATGAAGTGGCATTTATTTTAAACGACTGCAAACCGGAAATAATATTCTGTTCACTTGAAACTTTAGAGACTTTCAATGAAGCAAAAAAACTGCTTGAATACGAAATTAAAATGATTGTATTTGAGAAACAAAATTATAGTTATACGGATTACCTGCCCGGAGAGTTGGTCTGTTCTGATATTAATAAAACCGCTGTGATAATATATACTTCCGGCACAACCGGAAAACCAAAAGGAGTTATGCTTTCTTTTGATAACTTATTCGCTAATATTGAGGCGGTATCCGACGACATTCATATTTATACAAGAGATAGAACAGTACTAATGCTTCTTCCGCTGCATCATATTTTCCCATTAATGGGTACTTTGGTGATTCCTCTTTTTATCGGAAGTTCTGTGGCAATATCTCCATCTTTAAATTCTGAAGATATTATCTCTACTCTAAAAGATTACGGAGTTGCTATAACTATCGGAGTCCCGCGTTTATATACTGCTATTCGTCAGGGAATAATGACTCAGATTAATAAAAAATTCCTAACGAAATTCATTTTTAAACTTGCCGGAATAATTAATTCGAAATCTTTTTCAAAACTTATTTTCAAGAAAGTGCATCAAAAATTCGGCGGAAAAATTGAATATATGGTATGCGGCGGAGCCAAACTAGATGAAGATGTGGCAAAAGATTTTAAGATTCTTGGTTTTGAAATGCTAGAGGGATTCGGCATGACAGAAGCTGCTCCGATGATAACATTTACACGTCCCGGAAAATGGAAAATCGGATCGGCAGGACAAGTATTGCCTGGTCTAAAAGTTGAAATTAAAAATGGAGAAGTTGCCGCACGCGGAAGAAATATAATGCAAGGTTACTACAATCGACCTGAAGAAACTTTGCAGGTGCTCCGAGACGGATGGCTTTATACAGGTGATTTAGGATTTTTGGATAAAGAGGGTTTCATTCATATTACGGGACGATCGAAAGAAATCATAGTACTTTCAAACGGCAAAAACATTAATCCCGAAGAAATTGAAAATAAGATAAAAGCTCAATCCGAATTCGTTTCTGAGGTCGGCGTTTTCATGCAAAACGATATTTTAACTGCTGCAATTTACCCCGACTTCAAACTGCTTAATGAAAAATCAATCCATAATCTCGAAGAAATGTTTCGATGGGAAGTAATTGATAAGTACAATCGTATTGCCCCTCAATACAAAAAAATATCAAAATTTATTTTATCCAAAAACGAATTGCCGAAAACCCGTCTAGGTAAAATACAAAGATTCAAAATAGCAGGAATAATAAATGAACAAAGCAATATAAAGAAGAAATCTATAGAAGAACCGCAATTCGAAGAATATCAGGTTATTAAAAATTTCTTAAGTGAGCAAAAGAAAAGCAATGTTGCTCCGGATGATCATTTTGAAATTGATCTGGGATTAGATTCATTAGATAAAATTAATTTGCAAGTTTTTCTAGAATCAACATTCGGCATTAAAATAAGCGATGAAACATTTTTATATCATCCAACTGTAGAAAAATTATCGCAATTTATGAAAGAGAAAAAAAACAAATTAAGTATTGAAACAGTTAAATGGGGAGAGATCTTCAAAGAAAAGGTTGATTTGAAATTACCGCGGAGCTGGTTTACTCAAAATTTATTTAAAAATGCTTCAAAGATATTCTTCAAATTATATTTTAGACTAAAAGCAGAAGGAGAAGATAACCTTCCGGAAAGTCCTTTCATTATTGCTCCGAATCATCAAAGTTTTATTGACGGTCTTTTTGTATCTGTTTTCCTTAAAAACAAAATTATGAAAAACACTTATTTTTATGCTAAAGAGAAACATTTGAGGAACAGATTTGTCAAAGCATTTGCAAACAGGAACAATGTTATTATTGTTGATTTAAATCGTGATTTAAAACAGTCACTTCAAAAGTTAGCAGAAGTATTAAGAAAGGGTAAAAATATTATTATTTTCCCGGAAGGTACACGAACACATACAGGTTCACTCGGTGAATTCAAGAAATCATTTGCAATTTTAAGTCAGGAATTAAATGTTCCGGTTGTTCCAGTTTTAATTGAAGGTGCATATAAAGCTTTGCCGCGGGGAAGTATAATACCGAGACCCTGGAAAAAGATTAGTGTGAAATTCCTTAAACCGGTTTATCCGCGCGGAGAAAATTACGATTCATTAGTTAACAAGGTACGTCAAAATTTATCAAAAGAATTAGCGTGATAATTTATTTCTTTTGTTCTATTAACTGATAAATTCTCACTGAATTTCCGGCTGCTTGAACTACTAATTGTTTTTCTTCTTTTCCCATATTAATTAATCTTTCATATTTGCCGGAAATTAATTCCTTACAAGAATTCATATTCCCTTCAATAGGAAGCTCAAACTTGACAAAATCCTTACCCAAATTAAATACTGCTATAACTGTTTCTTTTCCAATATTTCTTCGGAATGCAAATGAATTCTCTTTATCGTTCACATTTATAAATGATAATCCGCCTTCTTTTAATGCTTTGCTGTCATTTCTAATAGCAATTAGTTTTTTATAAAATGAAAGAAGGTTTTTATTTTGATCGACTTTATAAGATCCGAGTCCTTTTTTATAGCCTGATTCGGATGTAATTACTTCGTTATCATATTTAAGATTATCCCAAATCATAGGTTTCCGGTTATCGGGATCGTCTGCACCCCACATACCAACTTCGTCGCCGTAATATATCATCGGTGCTCCACGGTATGTCATTTGAAAAGCTAAAATCAGTTTCTGTTTTTCATAATCTTTTTCAGAGGGTTTACCAGGATTATAATTCGGATTTGAAGGGTTAGCATCAGTATCAAATTTCCTATCGGGGTTTGCGATTAATGAAGATATTCTTTCGGTATCGTGGCTGTCAACTAGGTTTTGAAGCAATAGTAAATTATTTGTCGGATAAGTTCTGTCAATTTCTTTTAATTCATTGACGAATTCGGTAACTGATATTCTTTTCTTTTGAGCTACAAAGAAATTATTCACGGCATAAGCAAAATTATAGTTCATCAATGCATCAAAAGGACCATTTCCAGTAATATATTGGGGGGATAAATTCCAAAGCTCGGCTATAATTATTGCTTGCGGGTTTATACTTTTTACGTATTTGCTCCAATCCTTCCAAAAGCCGAAAGGAACTTCGTTTGCTACGTCAAGACGCCAACCGTCAATGCCGTCCTTAATGTTTCCATCAGGCATCATCCACCTACGAGTAGCATTAAAAATATATTTAGCTACATCCGGGTAAAGATTATTTTCCGTACGATTGAATATAGGCAGGGATTTTACACCAGACCAGCATTTATAGTCGAGATTTCTATTTTCATTATTCTCATTTCCGAAGGATTTTATTTCATACCAATTTTTGTAATTTGAATTATCTTCATTTTTAACGATATCTTGAAAAGCCCAAAAATGAGTTCCGGTATGATTAAATACTCCGTCAATTATAATTTTCATCCCGCGCTCATGAACTTCTTTTATAAGTTTTAAGAATAACTTATCTGCAGAAGTCCACACCCATGTTGATGGATCATCGGGATTTTCAGACGCTATTAATTTTTTATCGCCTTCCGGATCAGGACCAAAATTAACGTCAATATGGTGGTAAGTTGATCCGTCATATTTATGAAGAGATACAGCATCAAAGATTGGATTAAGGTAGATGGCTCCTATCCCTAAATTTTTCAAATAATCTAAATGATCAATAATACCCTGTATATCGCCGCCGTATCTTCTTAAACCTAAATAACGGCGATATGAAGCTCCTTGCTGATGAGCCCAATCAGGGATTTCAAACCAATTACTAGTCCATTTGGTGACATGCCAATCAGGAATATTTATTCTCGATTCTAATTTTATTTTATCTATTAAAGATGAATCATTTTTGATATCGCCGTCAGAAAACCGTTCGGGGAATATTTGATACCATACAATTCCTTTAGCCCATTCGGGAAATATGTCTTGGGAAAAATTCATAGATGAAAAATATATGATGATTAATAAAACGAAATAAAAGTTTTTTTTCACAGTGAGAGCTCTTTTTTCATAATTGCAAGTGATTCAATGATCGTGCTTGGTTTATAACCGATTTCGGTTTCAGCTTTTAAAATGATTAGACCCGATTTCAAAGGGCGTTTAGCAGGCTGATGAAGTTCTTCGGTTGTAATCGGAAGAATCAAACTTCGGTTAAGATTAAAATAATCTGCTATCATTAAGGTAAAGTCATATCTAGAAAGAAATATTTTACCGCCAATATTAAAGATCCCTGTTTTATTAAAATCAATTATTTTATTAATTGCCTGCACCAGATCATCAATAAATGTAGGATTATTGATTTGATCGATTACGATTCTAATTTCTTTATTTTCTCTTAATGACTGAACCACCCAGCGCACGAAGTCTGGGCGGCTTTTCGAAGCAATTCCGTATAAAACATTAGTGCGGATTATTGTATTTATTGAGCCGGAAATTCTCAAAGCATTTTCGCTTGCCAGTTTTGTCCTGCCATAATATCCTAAAGGGTTGGGTTTTTCATTTTCATTATAAGGACCGGATTTTCCGTCAAAAACATAATCTGAAGATATATGAATCAGATGCGCATCTATTATACGTGCGGATTCAGCAAGATATTCAACGCCTTTTACATTAATCTTCCAAGCTAATTCGCGTTCCGATTCGCTCTTATCAACGTTAGTATATGCAGCCGCATTAATGATAACATCCGGATAAAAATCAAAGATTACCTTTTTAATTTCATCTCTTTTGGAAATATCACATGATATGTAATCAGCATTTTCAAAAAAAGGCTGTTCTTCAACCGAGCAGCAAAGAAGCTGAATATTTTGCTTACGGGAAAAGAATTCAACAATGCGCAGACCCAGCATTCCATTAGCACCAATTAAAAGAACTCTTTTTTTAATTATATCGTGTGAAAACATCTTTTTTTAAATTCTCATATTTATTTACTTCATCGTATAAAACCGAACAGCCGGCAGCAATATTTGCCAGTCTCAGCGCATTTCCTATATTTTTTGTTTTAATATAAGAATAAAAAAATACTGACCCAAAAACATCACCGCATCCGATTTTGTTTTTAATTTCCACTTTAATTGCCGGTACAAACATAGAAATAATTTCTCTTTTTCGAAGAGAAAAAATACGGGCACCTTTTTCACCTTTGGTTAGGATAAATATTTTGACCCCGCAATCAAGAATTTTTTTTACAATTGACAACTCATCTTCTATATTAAAAAGAGTTTTTATTTCATTTTCATTTGCCTGCAGAATATCAATTGACTCAGCCCATTCGTTAAATTGCGGTATTATTCTGAAATTTCGTCGATAATTTTCATCAAGACCTCTTGATAATGTATGAACGTCTAAAAATATTGTTCCTTTATAATTCTTTCTAATTTGCTTAAGCTGCTCAAGGGAAACATCAAAACCGGTAATCATGTTTATGAAAATTCCGTCAAAATCATTTAGGTTGTCTGCTTTTATTTCTAAATTAGCAGTAATATTTTCATATGTTTCTCCTCGTTCTTTATTGTCATGAACATTTAAATAAACCTTTGGGATTCTTTCCACAGACGTTATGTATTTTTTATCAAACTTTTCATAAACATCTAAAAAAAGATTATAATTATCTTTTTGAATGTATGTATTTAGAAATATCTCATCCTCATCATCATTGAAATTAAGTAATGAAAGAGCAGAGTAGAAAATTCCTCCCGGTTTAATTAAATTTTTACCGTTGTAGTGAATATGATCTTCGACCGAATGTCCGATAATTAAATATTTCATGTCCTTAAATGATTATAATTTCAATATTTGGATTATTCATTGAGGTATAACAATACTTATTAGTAAATTTGTCTATATTTTTACAAAAAATATTATAAAATCAAAGTTACATAAATTAGGAAACTATGAAAATAGGAATAACCTGCTACCCCACTTACGGCGGAAGCGGAGTAATAGCAACTGAGCTTGGAAAAGCTTTAGCTCTAAAGGGGCATCAAATTCATTTTATTAGTTATGCAATACCTTTTAGACTTACTGATTATGTCGAAAATATCTTTTTTCATGAAGTTGAAATGTCCAATTATCCATTATTTGAATTTCCGCTATATAGTTTGGCACTTGCAAGTAAAATGTCCGAAGTAGCAAAATATGAAAAATTAGATTTGCTCCATGTTCATTATGCGATTCCTCATGCGAGCAGTGCCTATTTAGCGAAACAAATTCTAAAAGGCTCTCAAGATTTGAAAATAGTGACAACACTTCACGGTACTGATATAACTCTTATCGGACTGGAGCCTTCGTTTTTACCTTTGGTAAAATTTAGCATAGAGCAAAGCGACAGCGTAACAGCAGTGTCGCGTTTCTTGAAAGAAAAGACATCAACCAATTATTCAATCGAAAAAGAGATTGATGTTATCCCAAATTTTGTTGACACAAATCTTTACAAACCCGAGAATGCCTGCAACTTTAGAAATCATGTTGCACCAAAGGGTGAAAAGGTATTAATCCACACCTCAAATTTTCGACCGGTAAAAAGAGTACCGGATACAATACGCATTTTTGAAAAAGTTCAGAAAGAAATCCCTTCCAAACTGCTTTTGGTCGGAGACGGACCGGACAGATCCGAGTGCGAAAGATTATGCCGCGAATTAAATCTTTGCGAACACATAAAATTTTTGGGCAAACAGGAGGCGCTTGTAGAATTGCTGAACGCCGCTGATATATTTTTAATTCCTTCACAATCCGAAAGTTTCGGACTCGCAGCGCTTGAAGCTATGGCTTGCGGACTACCTGTAGTGGCTTCCAGTGTAGGCGGATTACCAGAGTTAGTAAAGCATAATGAAACCGGATTCATTGCTGAGATAGGAGATATCGATAGAATGGCAAAGTATGTAATAGATTTATTATCAAATGATAAGAAATATCAAATATTTTCTACAAATGCCAGGAATCGCGCTGTAAATTTATTCGATAAATCGAAGATTATTCCTATATACGAACAACATTATGAAAATGTTTTAAACTCATAAAGGCAAGTAAAAAGAATATTTATAAGACTATTAAATGAATATCTATTGTGCAGGACCAATAAAGGGTGATACACGTTTTCAAGATTATTATAGAGATATAATTTCAATTATTAATTCTCTCGGGCATATTGGTTTCACCGAATTGAACGATAACTTTAAATCAAAAAAGAAATTAACCGATAAACAGATTTTTACAAGGGATATTAACTGGATAAAAAAAAGTAAAGTAATGATAGCAGAAATATCGGGACCAAGTCTCGGTGTTGGTTTTGAAATTTCTTTTGCATTGTATAAAGCTAAGATACCGGTTTTGGCATTATATAACAGTGAAGCGACTAATATTTCCGCAATGATTAGAGGCGGCAATTCCGGATTATTATTAGTAAAAGAATATTCTAATGATGCCTCTTTAAAAAAAATAATTTCTTTTTTGATTTAAAGTTATCGT
>JAJYOQ010000632.1 GCA_021796135.1 Bacteroidota bacterium | reverse complement strand
AATTGTTTTCATTCGCACTACTATATAGTAGCATCTTATTTGCTACTAATAAAAATTTTAATCATCCAAAATATTTCTTCCTTATTCCCAAGCATAAGCATTTCAAAAACCGAATTGATAAATTTATTTCTACCCTAAATTCCGGATATACCAATTCAAGCAAGCAATATTTACACGTAAATATTGCTGCTATAAGTAATAATTTCTCCTTCTGTTACTTGTGCATCTTACTCTCTCTTGCCTTTATAATCATATATTACTTATTTCATAGGAAAAATATTTCCAAATTAAAAACAGTCAAACACCTCCTCCAACAAAGTGAGGAAAAATTTTCAAAGGAAATCCAAAAGCTTAATAGAATCAATGCTTTTACTTCTGCTATAAATCAACTTATCGTTAAAGAGAAAAATAACGATAAACTTATTAAATCAATTATAGAGACAGCTGAAAAGATCGGAACTTTTAATTATGCTTGCTTCGGCACCTGGGATAAAAAAAAAGAAACAATAAATGATTTAAATAATCATATAAAATGCATCTTGAGTAGTGCGAATGAAAACAATTGGCTATTCAAAAATTATAACCTGGTAACTAATCTTCTCAAAAAAAATAATTCCCGGTTTATTATAAATGATCTACAAATAGACGATATAAATTCTCTTGACCTTGACCCTTTAGTTGCATCTGGAATTAAATCGCTTGCCATATTTCCTCTAAAATTAGAAACTCATAATAATAGCATAATAGTTCTTGGTTCATCTGAAAAAAAATTCTTTAATCAAAATGAAATAAATCTCTTAAACGAATTGCTAAATGATATCGGTTATGCAATTGATAATAATATTTGTGAAGAAGAAAAGAAACAAATTGAGTTAGATAATCAAAGACTTATTTCCCTTATTCATAATTCTTCTGATTTTATTACCGTTTCTTCCATAGACAATAAAATTTTATTTATGAATAATTCAGCTAAAACTTTAGTCGGCTTGGAGCCTGATGATGACTTCTCTTCATTTGTCGTAAAAGATTTTTTAACTACCGAAGCCTGGAAGCAAAGAGAAGAACTAGAGGTGCCTTCCTTAGTCAAAAATGGATTTTGGAAAGGGGTCTCTTCCTTAAGAAATATGAAGACCAATGAACCTATCCCTGTTACTAAAAATATATTTTATATAAAAAATATAGAGACCGGACAAATATTAGGTCTTGCTTCTATTGGACGCGATATGACTATATGGAAAAAATATGAAGCAGAACTAATAGCATCTAAAGAAAAAGCCGAAGAAATAAATAGACTGAAATCAAATTTCCTTGCCAATATGAGCCATGAGCTGCGAACTCCAATGAGTGGCATATTGGGTTTTGCAGAAATTCTAAATGATGAAATTAAAGACGCTGATCAAAAGAAACTTATCAGCATAATCTTTTCCGGCGCTGAAAGGCTAATGCAAACATTAAATCTAATCCTCGATCTATCCTGTATCGAAGCTGGGCAAGTTAAATTAAACCTAAAAGAAACAAATATCTCTCAAATTGTTTCTGAATCCGTTAAATCATTTGAAGGATTTGTCCACTCCAATAATTTAACTCTGGAAATAATTATTAAAGATGATGACGCTGTCTCTGAAGTCGATGAAAAACTGCTTACTCAGGTTATACATAATTTAGTCAACAACTCTATAAAATTTACCGAAAAGGGTAGTATTAAGGTAATTGTTAATAAAGTCATCTTTGAAAATAAACTATGGTCTGAAATTCAAGTTGTCGATACCGGTATTGGTATTCCTGAAGACAAGTTAAACCTTGTGTTTGAAGATTTTCGACAGGTTAGTGAAGGCCTAAGCCGCAATTATGAGGGCACCGGCATAGGGCTTACAATTACTAAAAAGACGGTTGAAATGATGGGAGGCATTATTACAGTTGAAAGCAGCGAAGGTAATGGCTCTGTCTTTACAGTAAGATTTCCATATTCATCTAAAAATAATAAAAACGATAAACTCAAACCCCTTGCAAACGAAGATTCGGGAAATAGCACTTTATCAAAACCAAAAATTATCCCCGAAATATTAGTAGTCGATAACGATAATTACACAGTTTCTTTTATAAACCACGTCCTTAAAAAATTATGTAATATAGATATTGCTAAAGATGGGATAAGTGCAATAGAACTGGCAAAAGAGAAAAAATATGATTTAATTTTTATGGATATTAACTTAGGCTTTGGCATGAACGGTGTTGAAACAACCAAAGAAATAAGAAAAATTAAAGGTTACGAGTCTAAACCTATTGTCGCTCTTACTGCATTTTCACTTGCAGGCGACCGAGAAAATTTCTTATCCCAAGGTTTAACTCACTATTTGTCAAAACCCTTCTTGACAAAAGATCTAAAAAATCTTGTTCAGGAAATCCTTATGTCAATTTAATTTCATTGTCCTTTATTCAAAACCTGCCGGTAGAGACTGTTGCACAACTTCCAGATGTCATTTCGAAGGATCCGCCGCGAATTCGAGCGCCTGCCCCGTTTACCCCGTTTGCGGGGAGAAATCCCATTTTAGACAGTTTTGAGTATTTACGTATCCTCTACGAGGATAGTTTATTTGTTGGATTAATTTGTTTCTACAATAATCAAACATCTACGATGTTTTTAGACCTCGTAGAGGTCAAATTATTGTAGGAAAAGATTTATTT
>JAJYOQ010000631.1 GCA_021796135.1 Bacteroidota bacterium | reverse complement strand
AGAGAAGAATTATAGCACCGGCAAGCGGGATATTTATAAAAATAGATATAGAGTCAACGCCAATAGTAAATACAATTTTTCTGGCAGCGGGCGCTGTTCTGGCAAATTTTATTGGGACTGCAGGGGCATCTGTACTATTAATAAGACCATTTTTAAAATTAAACAAAGACAGTGTTGCTCCATATCACATAATTTTCTTTATTTTTATAGTTAGTAATGCGGGCGGGGCTTTGACACCGATAGGTGATCCACCTTTGTTTTTGGGATTTTTAAATGGTGTTCCCTTTTTCTGGATATTCGAGCATATTTGGTATATATGGCTGACAGCGATAATATTAATCTTGATACCATTTTACTTTATTGACAAGGTTAATAAAAAAACTTCTAATATAGAGAGGGAATATTCCGGAGTTATTGAAATTAAAGGTCGCAGAAATATATTATACCTAGTAATTATTATTTTAGCTGTTTTTGTTGACCCTATAGTTTTCAAATGGGTGCCTAATTTATCTCCATTACCTTTTGGAATTAGAGAAATAATAATGTTTACGGTTGTTTATTTCTCCTATAAAACTTCTAATCAAAAGGTTTTAGAAGCAAATGAGTTTAGTTTTGAACCTGTTAGAGAAGTTGCATTTTTATTTTTTGGTATATTTGTGACGATGCTTCCTGCACTAGAGTTAGCAACATATGAGGCAAAGGCAGTTGGGAATAGACTAAATATTGATTTTTTTTATTGGTCTACAGGAGCGCTTTCATCTGTTTTAGATAATGCCCCGACCTATATGAGTTTCTTAAGTGCGGCAATGGGCAAGTATTTTCTTAATATTGCAAATAAAGCTCATGTTCAGCATTTTGTAAGAGTTGATGCAATATATTTAAAAGCAATTTCAATAAGTGCCGTATTGTTCGGAGCGATGACATATATCGGAAACGGACCTAATTTTATGGTTAAATCCATAAGTGAAAGAGCCGGAATTAAAATGCCGAGTTTCTTTGGGTACATTTTCAAGTATTCGCTCATAATTTTGCTTCCAGTATGTACTATTATCTGGTTATTATTTTTTTACGGCAGAGGATGAAAATTAAATTGATAAATATTAACGAAGAAACTTTTTTTTAAGAATAATAATTATGCTAAACAACTTTCAAGAGTTCTATAATGTAATTCCGCTTTTACTAATCGGTGCAGGTATTTTAATCTCGCTGATAATTGAAATGTATTTTAAGAAAAGCGAATCAATCCTCCCCTGGTTTACGATTCTTCTTTTCTTACTGGCAGGATTTCATTCAATATTTAATGTAAACGCTGTTTCAATAGTATTTCAAAACATGCTTGCAACAGGCGGAAATGTCAGCGTATTTTATTTTATATTTACCGTTGGGGCTGCTATAGTTGCATTGCTTTCGATTGATTATCTAAAAAAATACGGTGCATATTTCGGGGAATATTATATTCTTTTACAGACCTCTGTTCTCGGGATGATGCTGATGGCGGGGGCAAAAGATTTGTTCGTAATTTTTCTCGGACTGGAGTTAATGTCCATTAGTTTTTATGCGCTTGCCGGATTAAACAGAAAAAGACTAAAAGCCAATGAAGCCGCATTAAAATATTTTTTATTAGGGGCATTTGCAACCGGATTTATAGTTTACGGAATTGCCTTAATATACGGCACAGTTCATTCGACATCAATCGATATGATTTCATCACGTTTTTCTGAACTAATTATTAATAAGCTTTTTGATGCCGGAATTTTATTATTCCTCATTGGATTTTCCTTTAAGATTGCTGCATTTCCCTTTCACATGTGGGTACCTGATGTTTATGAAGGATCACCGACTACTATTGCAGGATTATTTTCCACGGGAGGCAAAGCAGCGGCATTTAGTGCAATAATCGTTTCGCTAGGAGTAATTTTCTCGGGAAGGATCGTTAATTCTTTTTCTCCATACCTATCTGTAATTGCAGTTTTTTCAATGATATTCGGCAGTATAGTAGCAATATCCCAGGATAATATTAAAAGAATGCTTGCCTATTCATCTATAGCTCATGCAGGATACATGCTAATTGGATTAGCATCAGGCAATTCATCCGGTACAGCCGGTGTAATCTTTTACCTAACTGCTTATACTTTTATGAATTTAGCCGCATTTGGAATTGTCGCTTTAATTGAAGGTAAAGATGAATCTAATCTAAGTTTAAAATCATATTCCGGTTTGGCATCACGAAATCCTGTTTTAGCGGCATTGCTTGCAATCGTAATGTTTTCATTAGCAGGAATACCTCCTTTCGCAGGATTTTTCGGGAAATATTATGTTTTTATGGCTGCAATAAAGTCTAATTTGACCTGGCTTGCGATAATAGGTGTATTATCAAGTGTTATCAGCGTTTATTTCTATTTACGTGTTGTCGTATTAATGTATTTTAAGAATACCGAGACAGAATTATCAATTGAAAAAAGCAATACCGGTTTAGCAGCTGTTATAATATCTGTGGCTCTGATTATAATTATTGGAGTCGCACCAGGTTCAATAATTAATTTAATTTCTTCTTTTCTGTAAATTCATTACAGGAATCCAAAACATAAGTTAACAAACTAATCTTATCATCATTAGCTTTTTTATAAAGTTTTAATCCTTTAACTTTGTAAATAAAATTAGAACTAACAATGATACCCCTATTCTG
>JAJYOQ010000630.1 GCA_021796135.1 Bacteroidota bacterium | reverse complement strand
TTGGTTGACAATACCTAGTTGCTCACTTTGGAGTTTGTTATAAATGAATAATAAATTATAATTCATCGGCATTGGTTTACAAAGTTGCATTGCTGTTTTAGGCGGCGGACATGCCTTCGGCAGATAAACTTAAAAACAACGACGTTTGGTGGCTACGTGAATAATGAATCCATAACTAAAATGTTCATAGTCATTTGTATTGTTCTTTTGTTCTCAAGATGTGAAAAAAATGAAATTGTAGCTCCGACAAAGGATGTTGAGAATAATAGCAAAACGTTTGAAGTTATGATTCGCGACAATAATGGTATCCCTATTGAAGGAGTATCAATTGAAGGTGGGATAGATTGGGACGCCTATTATGTCAAAACGAATGAAAAAGGTATTGCAATTCTTCCTAAAACTGCGTTTGGACGGTTTTCTAAAATTTACAAGACTAATTATATGCCTGTATCTATTTCGGGTTTATCTGATTCTGTTTACACAATTAATCATGCTATTAAAAAGTTGGAATTGATCGGTCAAGTGGAGGGCAAAGCAATTAGATTTAAGCAAAATGAATTAATTACGCTTGACTATTTTGGTAAATACCATGTTTATAATTACAACGACAAGTCAGTTAATGAAATATTTAGTATTCAATTAGATCACAATGCAATTGCTATTAGAGACATAAAATTGCTTGGGGACACATTATGGTTTTCAACTCATGAATCCGGGATCTTCTGTTATTCAATCAAGAGCCCCACTTCTCCCAAATTTCTATTTCGAGTTTCAATTCAAGGTTATTTAGGCGCCTTCGCCGTCAAGAACTCACTTATCATTGTTGGTGAGCCATGGGATCCGGGTCCGTTAAGAGTATACTCATTTACAAATACTGGAGGGTATCAGCAATTATCCTCAATCAGTAAATATTTAGTAAATAAAATGATCGTAATTGGTAATTCTGTTCTAATTATGGGAAATAATGATTGTCTACCATCCGTATTTGATATTTCTGATCCCAAAAACATAAAATTACAATATAATGGCTTGGAACCAGATTTTAAGAGTGGTCTTTTTTACAAAAATCTTTCTATTCTTACATCGATGTATGCCTATGGAAATATTAATATTGATTATAGAGTGTTGGATTGTTCTATTCCTTCCAAACCCAAAATTCTTCCTCTTTACTCTGCTGATTCATGGTTGACTGATTTTGCGTCTGATAACATAGCTCTTGGCAATTATTATTATCACAATCAAACGATAAGTATTTTATATAAAGGCGCATTCAATAGGTTTAATACTGTTGCAACTGTCAGCGAGGGGACAATAAATGGTGTTGGTGGAACTTTCCCGCCTTATTATATAATTGGAGATAGGCTTTGGAAGTTAATGAATAATTAAAATAGGATGACCACCTAATCGATTATTCAAATTCAATCCCTTAAACCTAGGGACATTTGTCTGGATGTCATGGTCCAAGAGTCTGTCCGAGAACTAAGACGAAGATAGAGTTGTAGAAGGAGAAATAAAAGAAGCGAATATCTTTATGAAATTCCGTAGCTACGAACAGAATCAAATGCAGTTATTACCAAGCTCATTGAATGATCTAATACCAAGAAATCATTTAGTAAGAGTATTAGATATGGTAGTAGAGCAATTGGATTTAGAAAAGATATATAGAAGTTATAGTGAAGAAGGTCAACCTGGATATCACCCAAAGCTATTACTGAAAATATTACTGTATGGGTATTTAGCTGGAATAAGAAGCTCACGAAAGATATCAGAAAAAACAAAGAGCGATGTATTTTATATGTATTTGACAGGAATGCAGAGGCCAGACTTTAGAACAATCAGCGATTTTAGGTTGAACAAGCGGAAGTATATAGAGAGCTATTTCAAACAAGTGCTGGAGATATGTAAAGAAGCTGGGTTATACACACTAAAGCACGTATCAGTAGACGGCAGTAAAATAAAAGCCAACGCATCAAAGAAAAAGACAAAAGAAGAAGATGAACTGAACGATTATGAGGAGACAGTAAAACGAATACTTCAAGAAGCCGACGAAGAAGACACCAAAGAAGATGAGCTTTACGGTAGGGACGGAGGAATAAATGAATTACCGGAAGAAATATCATCGAAGGAAAAATTATTAGAGAAGATAAAAAAGGCAAAGGAAAAATTAAGAGCAGAGGGACAAAAGAGAATAAACTTAACAGATGGCGATGCACGATTTATGAAAAAATCAGACGGAGGAATAGATATATGTTATAATGTTCAGTTGGCAGTTGATAGTGACAATCAAATAATAACGGCTAATGATGTAAGATGTGAAGGTAACGATAACCACTTATTTGCAAATATATATGAAAAGATAATAGAGACTACGGAAAACAGACCCAAGGAAATAACAGCCGATGCCGGATATTATAGCGGAGAAACATATATGTATTTGGAGCGGAAGAAAATAGATGGATATATACCTGAATCGAGAGACAAAAAAGAGATTGGAAAATATGATAGAAGAAATTTTAGATATGATAAACAAAGAGATGAATACATTTGTCCGGAAGGCAATAAACTCCGTTTTGATTTTAATGGGATGCGAAACGGCGTAAGATACAAAGCATACAAATGCAAAGAATGTCCAAGCTGTAAAGTGAAAGAAGTGTGCATAAGTAAAGAAACTGGTAAGTATCGGCAAGTTCTGATCGTT
>JAJYOQ010000090.1 GCA_021796135.1 Bacteroidota bacterium | reverse complement strand
AATCGAGAGCATGCAAATGGTAAAAAGAAATCGTAAAAGTCCATACTATTTTCGGTGGTAAAAACCCTCACCCGAACTATCTGGTGGGAGGTGTCCCTTGTGCTATTAATATCGACGAAGAAAACGCAATAAATGCCGAAAGACTCGCCTATGTCGGCACTCTCCTGGATCAGGCATTTGATTTTGTTAATAAAGTGTATATCCCGGATTTACTTGCTGTCGCTCCCTATTATAAGGATTGGGGCGCTATCGGCGGCGGTCTTACTAATTATTTGGCTTATGGCGATTTACCGACTAATGGATATGCCGATGTCAGTAAATTCAAATTCCCGCGAGGTATTGTCCTTAACAGAAATCTGAATGAAGTCCATGAAGTCGATGGCAAAGATGTGAATCAGATTAAAGAATTTATTTCACATTCTTGGTATGAATATAAAGACGGTGACGGCGTCGGTAAACATCCATGGGAAGGCGAAACTAAATTTAATTATACCGGTCCCAAACCTCCTTATGATCAGCTTAACGTTGACCACAAATATAGCTGGCTGAAAACTCCCCGCTGGAAAGGTAACCCTATGGAAGTAGGTCCCCTTGCCCGCATGGTTGTTGCTTATGCCTCCGGTCGTGATGATGTTAAAGAAGTTGTAAACAGTACATTGAAACTATTGGACGTCCCTGTCGCTGCCTTATTCTCTACCCTTGGACGCACAGCCGCCCGTGGTCTCGAAACTAAACTTGTCGCCACTTGGGCTCAGGAATTCTATCAGGATCTCCTGGCAAATGTTAAGAATGGCGATTCAAGAATGTTTAATAATGAAAAGTGGAACCCTGATACCTGGCCTGATGAAGCAAAAGGCGTCGGCTTTACTGAAGCTCCCCGCGGTGCATTGGCGCATTGGATCGTGATTAAAGATAAAAAAATTGATAACTATCAATTAGTCGTTCCTTCTACCTGGAACGCATCTCCCCGCGATGAAAAAGGTCAAAGATCTTCTTATGAAGAAGCCTTAATTGGTACACCGGTTGCAAACCCTGAACAACCGCTGGAAATTCTTCGCACTATTCATTCATTCGACCCTTGTATTGCATGCGCTGTTCATTTATATGATGAAAAAGGAAAATACGTGCATCAGGTTCAAACATTTTAGGAGATATATAATGGAAACAACTGTAATTAAAAGATTATATGTTTGGCAGCTGCCTGTCAGAATTTACCACTGGCTGAATGCCCTCTGCGTAACTGTTCTTGCTGTTACCGGTTATATCATCGGAAGCCCGCCGGCTCTTCAAAATAGCTCCGAAGCATACCTGAGCTACTGGTTCGGCGATGTTCGATTTATTCATTTTGTCGCAGCTTTTATTTTCTTCTTTAACTTTATTTTTAGAATATATTGGGGATTCGCCGGAAATAGATATGCGAACTGGAATAACTTTATACCGCATACTAAAAAACAATTCAAAGAAATTCTTCATGTAATTAAAATTGATATTTTCCAAACTAAAGGAAAAGAAACTCTTTCTATCGGTCATAATTCCTTAGCAGGATTTACTTATTTTATTACATTCTTAGTTTTTCTTTTCCAATGCATTACCGGATTCGGTATGTATGCTGCTATGAGCAACTCCTTCCTGCCTCATCTGTTTGCATGGATTGTTCCCCTAATGGGCGGTGACTTTGCCGTCAGGCAATGGCATCATGTAATGATGTGGTTTTTTGTTATCTTTGCTATGATACATGTATATCTGGTATTCTATCATGACTATCTAGAAGGTACTGGCGTTATTTCCTCTATGGCAGGCGGCTGGAAATTTATTGAAAAGAAAGATTATAAAAGAAAATAACTTGAACTCTAATTACGAGCCGGATAAAATATTAATCATGGGTGTCGGAAACTTAATCATGGGAGATGAGGGCGTTGGTATTCATGTTATTAAAGAATTAGAAAAATCGCCTATGCCTGATAATGTCGATTTACTCGACGGCGGCACAGGCGGTTTTCATTTATTGTCATACCTTCAAAACTATCCTCTGGTAATTATGATTGATGCAACCCTGGATCAAAACCCCGAAGGAACTGTCAAAACCATAAAACCAAAATTTGCATCCGACTTTCCCAAAGCGCTTAGTGCCCATGATATCGGATTGAAAGACCTGCTGGAAGCTGTTACCCTGCTAGATAAACTTCCTGAAATGTATCTGATTACTATTTCAATTAAAGATTTAAGCAGAATGTCAGTTGAACTCTCATCCATCATCTCGGAAACTATTCCCGCAGTCATTAAAGAACTCCGCTCTATTTTAGCTTATCTTTCTCATCAAGAGAAGGAAAATTAAATTTATGACTCAACTTTCCTAAAGCATTCATATTTATATTGCCCACTATATTTACAAAGGTAGCTTTGCCGGTTTTTTCCAAAGTTGAAACTACTAAACCGGAAAATTCTTTGCTATTTGGCGACGACTTAACATAAACAAAAGTATATTCCCCGGGTTCCTTCATCTTTACAATTCTATCCCAATTTTTTGATGTCAGATTTACATCCATTTCATTCATTTTGCCGAGTAATTCTTTTTTCTCATTAGTCTTCACATCAAATGAATACACCTTAATAAGTTTTAAACCCTGAACCATTTGTGAAAGGTCATTACTATTGCTGTCTGCCAATCCGTTCATCATGCTTAATAAATGACTGTCAATATTGACTTCCGTTACATTATCTCCTTTAATAAAATGAGAAAGATTTCCGAAATCAAAATATCCGGGATATTTTGAGTAGTCTTCATCATTTTGAGCAATTACAATCGAAGCCGAGAAAATAAACACGGCTAAAAATATTTTTATTAAGTTTTTCATTTTATCCTCCGTTAAATAAATTGTTTATCACTGACGTACCCTTTTGAATGGGACGGGCAACGTCATTATTTAATACTTGATTTGTTACTTTAATCTGCACTCTCGCCAATATTCTCCCGACTAGATCAAATGACTCTCTAACCTGTTTTTCTGCCTGAGTTATTTGCACCTTTGAATAAGCAGGCTTCTGCTCGGGATGCCTTAAAAATATAAAGACAGAAACACTCATAATAATTACCAATACAGCAGCAGAATACGCCGGCTTTAGAATTATTAACTTATATAAACCCGAAAAAAACGAGTCAAAGAAATTATCGTGAATATTAAGATCTTTTTGAACACTCTTTACAATTTCGACCGGCGCAAATTCACCTGAAATATTTTTCACGGATTTTGCAACAGCCTTATAATCATTCAAAATTCGTCTAACCTGCTGATTTGAAAATGCTTTAAGGTACACATCAATTTTATCAAACAAGCTCCCGTCGCCATAAGCAGTCGAAATAATCTTATCGACAAACTCATCGGTTATTTCAAAATGTTTTTTCATTGATCAATTCTTTCAATTCAAACTGTAATTTTTTCCTGGCACGCAGCAAATAAACCTTAACGCTATTCATCGGAATATTCAGTATTTCGCTAATTTCTTTATACTTCATACCATCCAACTCATACAAAACGAAAACGCTCTTCAATGAATCCGGGAGCTTTTCAACTGCCTCTTTAATTTTCAATTTTATATTCTCCCGACGAAGCGAAAATTCCGGGTCACTTACCACATTTTCCTCCGAAATATTATTTTCAAAATCTTCATCAATTTCAACAAATTTATTAACCGAACTTTGCCGCCTGCGCAAATAATCCATACACAAATTGTGAGTAGTTTTCATAATCCAGGACTTTGCCTTACTGATATCGAAGTTATCAATATTCTTCCATATACGAATTAAAACTTCCTGAGTAATATCATCCGCATCCATCCGGTTTCTCAGCATTAAAAATGAATAACTATATATTCTGTTTTTATGCTGCTTTATAAGAATTTTATATCTTAAAGACTCAAGCATCTTTTTATTATATAGACGAAATGAAAGTTAAAATTGTTACAACCCAAAAATACAAAGTAATTATTAACCAATGATTTCATATTTTAATAACTTTCCTCATATTACCATATTTTGTTCTAACTCCACACAAATACTTATTTTAATTTCTTGTGAAAACCAATAAAATAATTTTACTCAGTCTCCTTATATAATTATTTTACATATTGATTAAACTTTTACCTTGTAAATCAAAACTTTATGCAGTACAATTGTATAGACTAGAAAACTGTAATTACCGGAAATTTTACACTATTACATTAAATGCATTTTGAAGAAGAATAAATGGATACGAGAATTAAATCCATTATTTTATTCGCAGTTGTTATTTCAATTAATATAATTGATTTAACTTTTGCGCAATGGGTAAAAATAAAAAGTCCTGAAATAAAAATTCCAATATCAACTTATGCAGCGGTCGCAAAGGGAGACACTATCCTTATCGGAACTTATAGAAGCACAATTTACCGCTCTACTAATGACGGACTTGACTGGGCAAAAAGTGATTCCGGAACATCAAATTTATACTGGACATACGATTTTTCACTACAAGGGAATTATGTATTTGCAGTCGGCGAAAATGGCATCTTGCGATCTTCAGATATGGGAGAAACCTGGCAAGTAAAAAATAAAGGTTTGTATATCGCAAATTGGATGAATGTTTATTCTCTTGTTCAGTCCAATAACCTGTTATTTGCAGCAACTGATTTTGGGGTATATGAATCTTCGGACAACGGCGACAATTGGCATCCTTCAAATGGAGACTCATCATATAATACTATTTATTCATTAACCTTAATAGACAGCACATTATTTGCCGGCTCTATGGCTAATGGCGTATTGCGATCAACAGACAAAGGAGTTACATGGAATAAAGTTAATAACGGACTGCCTTATCTGCAGCCGAATAATTTTATAAGAATAAATAAGCTATATGCAGATGGGAAAAATTTATACGCAGGAACTAATCAATGGGGCATTTATTACTCGACTAATAAAGGCGATACATGGCTGCCTGACACAGGAGGTCTTCAATCTGATAACAATGGTTATTATAGTCCTATTTATTCTATATCAAGATCCGGGAGCTATTTATACGCCGGTTCTCAAGGCGGCGGTATATATCGTCAAACAAGCGCGGGAAATCCGTGGACTCAAGTCAATATGGGTCTACAACAAAATCCATTTGTAATTTCAATTATCAGCAGCGAAGATAAAATTTTTGCAGCAACATTTAACGGACTCTATTACACTAAAATAGATAGTGCAGACTGGCTGCCCATTTTTACAGAGTATCCCGGAAACATTTATATTAATGCTTTAGGTTCAGCCCGAAACGATCTTTTCATAAACGCCTCAAGTGATTATTATAACGGCACAATTAATGAATTTTTCTATTCACCTGATATGGGAAATACATGGACTCCTGATACCAACCTAAGTAAAAATTATATTAATGGAATTAAAACATTCGGTGATTCTTCCTATGCATTTGGAAACGGTTTGTTCTTTTCTTCGGATAAAAACATTAACTGGATTGAAATTGATTCCGCTTATATTAATGATATTATAAAAGATAACGACACTATATATACTTGCTATGGCTTCAATAATTGGCAATGGGGACAATATGGCAATATTTACCTATCGGCAAATAATGGTAAGACCTGGGAAAATATATGGAAAGGTGATACTGCCGCTTTTGCCATTGCAAAAATTGGAAATTACTTATTTATGGGCTCACGGGGAGTTCTTCGTTCAACGAATATGGGCGCTAGCTGGTCTGCTATTAACAATGGACTGCCTTCAAATGTAGAAATTGTTTCCTTCAATAAAATTGGTCAATTTCTTTTTGCTAATTCGAAATATCATATTTACTTATCAACTGACCAAGGAAACTACTGGACTTCAGCCGACAATGGGCTGCCTCTAGACACTTTAGTTAATTCTTCAATTAATCTTTTAACAAATTATAATTATTTATTTGCTGCCACTTATAATGGAGTGTATGTTTCGGCAGATTTTGGAAAAAGTTGGACTAATATAAGCAATGGATTAAATGGAAACGCTCTATCAACAACATCATTAACAATGCTAGGCAGCAGCCTTATTCTATCTACTAATGATGGACTTTGGCAGCTTCCGATTTCTAATATCAATATCATACAAAATCATGACAGCACAATCCCTCAGTCATATTATTTATCACAAAATTACCCCAATCCATTTAATCCGGGCACTACAATAAATTATTCAGTTCCGAATACAAGTCTAGTTACAATAAAAATTTATGATATCCTTGGCAGAGCAGTAGCGACCTTGGTCAATGAAAATAAATCAGCCGGCAACTATTCCGTTCAATTCAATGCAAGCAGCAAATTCCCCTCCGGAGTATATTTCTACAGAATGCAAGCAGGAAGCTTTGTTCAAACAAAGAAGCTAATCCTTATGAAATAGCAATAGCAATTTCAATATTGACCTTCAATATTATTCTCTGTAATCTTGCATAGAATCTTTACTTAAATATTTTCGGGGGCTTGTTGGCTACATTAAAAAGTACGAAATGCTTTCCTAATTATTCTGAATGAGGATATTAAATTGAAAATTAAAATAAAATTATATATCCAGTCTTCTTTACTGTTTATCTTCATCTATTCATTTTCATGCCATGCTCAAATCAACCCGGTATATAAAATTATGAAACAAAGAGGATGGTATGCGCCGGTAGGAGCTTTTCATGGGAAATTGACATTTGCTCAATTGGATACTGAACTTTTATCAAGTTTGGGTTATAATGATACCGCAGTAACAAATCTTAAAACAATCGGAGTTGATCTGCTAGGTTTACATGGGGCACAAAAACGAACAGATAAAGTTTATGCAGCACTATCTGATTGTATTATTATAGGTACAGTCACTCGAGTTGAATATCCATTCAAGGAAAGATCTTGGTTTCATACAATAGCTTACGTTCAGGTAGAAGAATACCTTAGAAATGATTACAACTTACCGAAAACTCAAATTCCTGTTCTCATTGAATCTGGACCAACCGGGGCTGGATCATATGTTATTGCAAATGGAGAAGATACTCTAGCAATAGGAGAACATGTTCTTCTTTATCTTAGTGCAACCGGATTGGTTTTACTTGCATCTGAAAATCATATGAATGAATTGTACAATTATTTGGTCAATGATTCAAAGATACAATTCGAGAAAATAGCAATGTTTGATTTAATAGACGATAAAGCATTTTCGCATAGTACCGTCAGAAACCTGACAGATTTGAGACAAGATATTAAGGATGTGCTTAAGGCTGTAAACCGTGAAATATTAAAGAATAAGAGATAATATGAAAAACTTAATAATATTTTAAATTGTTTAGTATTCATAGCCATTTATTCCATAAGTATTCATTCACAAACATTATCCCAAATAAAAACTTATGATAATTTGCTAAAAGGAGACACTGTTTATGTACACGGAGCTCCTAAATTAAAAGGTAGCAAATTGGATGATTTACAATTCACATTTTACACAAAAGATGAAGTAAAAAAAACTAAGCAGGAAGTATCTTTAACTTTATTTCTAAGGTAAGCTTTCATTAAATGAAACAAATCATAAAAGGCAGTCAATATGATTAAATATTTTGCAATTATATTTTTATTATTTCTATTAAATTCTTGCTCAAAGAATGGCGATAATATTGTCAATCCTTATTTCAAGCAAGTTGATTTTGGCGATACGACAAACGCTATTTTTCTATCATCATTTGAACAAAATGGAACTCCAAGTTTAAATGGATGGAATTCATGGGGTTCGCTTTCAGCATCCATGTATTCATTTTCGGATGATGTCCCGTTCGGAGGCGGTAATTGGTCACTTCAACTTAAAGGAGCTGTTCATAAGGATATTGGTGTCATTGCTACTATTGACCTTTACCCTTTTGATTCATTAAAAAATTATATTGTAACATTTTGGGCCAAAGGAAAAGGTTATGTGACTATTTCCATGGATGCACCTGATAGAGGAATAGTAAGTTTCCCAAATGTTAATTGTAATTCCTGGACTTTATTCGCAGATACACTCTTTCGCCAAGATGTTGCATTGAATAAATTAAGTATCCTGCTTACTGAAAGCGATCCGGATTCTTTGAATTATGTGTTATTCGATAATATTAAAGTTGTCATTAAACCGAATATTAAATCAATCAATGGCAAGAGAAATTGATTTTAGAATGCGGGTGACAGCAAATCTTTCATTTATTTTCATATTCAACCAAACTTAATTAATCTAGTTATAAAATAACCATGTATATTTGAATCAAATAATTTTAAATATATGCATCATCTAAAGGAGGAATATTTTGAAACGATTTATTGGTTTATTTTTTGTTTTGTCAACTCTAATATTTTCAACAAAATTATTTTCACAAACGGAGGACGGGAACAAATTAGGGATTGGAATCAGTTTAGATCCATCAAGAATTGGACACGCGAGTTATTATTTGCTTTACGGACAAATGATCTCTACTAGCTTTTCAGAAATAAATGCCTCACCTATAATGTTTTATGTCCCTATAAATATAAATAATAATTTCCGCCTGGAACCTTCTTTTGGACTTTTTACTATGAACAATTCAAATACATCAACACCAACTTATCCGGGAGCTTTTCCGACTACAAACACGAATAACGGCTCTACAGTTACAATTGGATTGCGCGCCGTATATCTTTCTTCGCTATCTAAGTCATTTGGTCTTTACTTTGGACCAAGAATTGATTTTAGCTTTATTTCATCTTCAAGCGGTAATTCACAATTTAATACTATTAATGGCAACAATATCCTTGTAACGACTAATACCGATTTAACTGAAACGGATATAAATGTAGGCGGAGTCTTTGGGGCAGAATATTTTCCCGTTTCACATATAAGTTTAGGCGGAGAAGTGAGTTTTAACTATACAAAGTTTGGAAATCCTAACACGAAATATACTACTGATCCTCCACAGCCGTCGTCGGTTTATACTACCACAACTGAAACAACTCAATATTCCTTTCATACAGATGCACTATTTTTCTTGCGCTGGTATTTTCTTTAATTTATTCCGTTATAGGCACAACAGATTGGAATCTTGTTAAATATGATTTTACAGTTCCAGAAGGGGCTAAAGTTGTTCGAGTTAGAGCCGGAATCCAAGCGCGGGACGATAATGGTGGCAAAGTTTGGTTTGATGATATTAAAATAGAATAAAAAATTTTAAATAATAACATATCTATGAGACTTAAATGAATGAACATTTTAAACCCATTCTTAATTTTTCTTTGCAATTCTTTTATTTAATAATCTTATCAATGGTGTTAATTGGTTGTACTACATATTATATCCCAATTGAAAGTTTTAAACAACAATTTAATGGAATTGATTCTACTCACTTAAAAATAGTAAATGCAATTGGACCTATTGGTGAGAAATTTTCATATCTATCTAATGCAATTGATACAATATATTGTGTTGATGATAATAATAAGCCATTCAAATTATTAAATAGTCCATCTATTGAGATACGATTTACAGATAATAATGATGACCGTACTATATTTTATTTTGACACAGTGTTTCTTCAAGACTCACTAATTATTGGAACAAAATCACGATTCATACCCTCATTTCAGGGAATAATTCCGATTTATAATGTAAAATTAATAGAGGTTCAAGATGGTAAAAAGTATTTTAGATACAGCAAAGATAAATGATAATCTTAGCCTATAATTTCCTATTTAAATAACTCTTGTACGTACGCTCTAAATTAGGCACAAAGTTAAGCAACTCTTGAATAAAATTCATCTCTCATTTTCATTCTATAATCAACCAGGCTTAAATAATCTAATTATAAATGCAAGCGCTGTCGGTTATAAAATATTTCTAGCAAGAAATCATTTCAATAATATCATCTTTTTGATTGAGATATAATCACTCGACCTCATCTGATAAAAATATACACCGCTTGCCAATTTACCAGCATTGAAAATAATCTTATAATTACCCGGATTTTTTTGTCCATTAACCAATGTTTCTACTTCGTTGCCTAAGGCATCATATACTTTTATTGTAATCATACTTGATTTCGGTACTGAATAATTTATTGTAGTGCTGGGATTAAATGGATTTGGATAATTTTGCACAAGCTTAAACCCGGAAGGCGTAACATTACCGGACTCTTCTACCAAAGTATTAATTGAATCCGGCAAAACAAAATTATTATTATAAGTCGCTTGCGCTATAAATTTTTTATTTATAATATCATTCAGATCATTGCCCATAATAATGGATGAAGTATAAACCTCCTTTGCCCATTTCTTAAATGCAAAAGGACCGCTGCCTATAATTATAGTAATATTTGCATTTTGAACAAGTGTATCCATACCACCGTTCATCTTTGCCCAAATAACTTCATTATTTTTCGGCCATGGGCTTGTTGGTCCTGTATCCTTAATTACAAAACTCGACATTGATGTAATTCCGACATTTTTTGGATTCCCGGGCGAACCAAGAATTCCTATACCAAAATAACCCGTTTTCCAGTTTCCGGGAATGCCAATTCCGCCTGGTGCCCATGAATATGCCAAATCATTAATCGAATCTACACCAGCTGAATTTGTTGGCTCAGTCATGTTTGCCCCGCCTATTCCAACATCACAATAAATACCAAAAATCGCCTTATTATAATCATAATCTGAGATATTCCATACATCATATTTAATAAACAATATATCTTGTAAAAGTGAATCTCTCCATTGAAACTCTCTAACCTCTGCCCTCAATCCTAAACCGCCTCGCGATGAATCTGAAGTTATAGGAAAATATTTGTATGGCGAAAGTGTAAACTTTTTATCCTGAGAATCATCGAGAGCAAAATATGTTTCCATATCTGCATTAAATGCATCTTTACCGAAATATCCATACCAGTGACCATTATAATCTGCAGAAAGATTTAATGCCGCTGGCCATTGTGATGGCCAGGTCGTCTTATTAATGCTTATCGCCGGACTCGTACTATTAGGATTAGAATACCCCACTATTGGTTCAAAGCACCAGGGCGTTTGTGTCACAGGATCCATGCTATACTCTTCACGATATGCGGTTTCAAGTGGATGAATTACTATTGTATCTCCGGGCGCTGTAACTTCTGCAGAAACCATAAAAGTATAACCATCAAGATAATTATGACTGCTTCCGGCTGGCCATTCACAGGTTGGCGGAAAATTCGCTTTCCCAATTTCTAAATCATTATAAAAAAGAGTATTTATCCTATTCCCAATCATTGTCCCCTGCCTCTTGTTACGATAGCTGCCCAAATTGTCGTTTCTAAAACGCTGTATACTGTCAGGAACTTGTGCAATTGTATATGCGCTGACTATTAAGAAAAGACACAAAGACTTTTTTAACATCTGACACTCCACTGATTATACAAAACGGAATAATCCCTTTTGAATTATTATAAATAATAAAATTAAATTGATAAACTTACGAAGTAGTTTCCATGCTTCCACTAATTAAATTTTTTATAACACACGAAAACTTATTGGGAATTTCCCCTGAACCGGAAAGTTCGGAATAAGTGACTATAAAATAACTGATTAACCAATTAATTGTCAAGAAAATATTTAATAATATGCATATTCGCGAAAGAAAAAGCTTTCTTAGAATGCCCCGGCATTCTGGTATGTAACCTCTGTAAGAAGCTATCTAACTTTTGAA
>JAJYOQ010000629.1 GCA_021796135.1 Bacteroidota bacterium | reverse complement strand
AAATTTCCTTTTAATTGCGTGGAGGATAGGTGTATTATCCAAAACATTTCCGAGTGCATCAAGGGAAATAATTAATATCTTTACTCCCATTTTTGTTTGGTCGTTTTCATGTTGGCAGCCGTTCTCTAAACAATTTTCATAAGAGAAGCATGGCTTATAGCCGTTAAAATTTTTACACTTCGGTATATTTAATTCTGAAATGTTCATCCTTAATCCGTTATAGTTTTCTTTAAAGTTGTTTTATCAGTCTCGATGATGCAAAAGATTCAATTGCTAAACAATAAAGTTAATATTGTTTCTTCAATTTAATTATACTATCAATGACTTCTTCGACAGAAATTCCTTTTTCTATTCCGCAAGTATTTTGATCGGCACTGCATAATTTCATACAATTCTCTGCTGTTACTTCAAGATTGATGGAATATTTATTAATAATCCCTTGATGTACCTGGCAGCTCATTGGGCGGTGACAATGGAGCCCAATACATTTTATTTCAAGAGCGTCCGCAATATGAAGTGGGCCGGTAGATGGACTAAGGAATATATCAGCCTGACCGATTACCTTTATTAAATCTCTTAGGTCTATCAATTTTTCTGAAAGATTGCAAATCCGGTTAGAACTTAAGTTGTGGATATTTGATAATAACTCTTTGCTCATTTCCCGGGAAGTTAAAATAAGTTTTGTCTTTTTATCCGGGAAAGTTTCTAAGACTGTTCTAATAAGTTGAAGATATTTATCTTCAGACCAGTTTGGAGCTGAGCCCAGCGAACCGGTGTGAATAAAAATCTTAAAATCTTCATTACCTATTCCATATTGACTTAGAATTATTTGTGCTTCTGATTTCTCATGTTCAGTAAGGTAAATTTGTAAAGTTAAGTCTGATGTTTCTACTCCGATTTTTCGCGCAAGATCCATGCAGTAGTCCGCTTCGTGACGAAGGGGAGTGTAGTTATTCCTTGAAACGCTTTTCATTCCGGTTATTACTTCATAAAGCTTATGCCCAACACCGATACGCGTATTAATCCCCGCCCAAAACATCTGGAATGCAGCTCGCTCGGTGGGCATCATCAAAAGTCCGTGTGTAAATTTATGCCTTCTTAATTCTCTTACAACTTTCCAAAAGGATTTCTTGTCCAAGTCATCCGTTAATGTTTCATTTAAGTTTGGATTGTTTATTAAAAGATTCTTTGTATGTGGTTGTGTTAATGTCGCAATAAAAGCATCTGGAAAAGCTTTTCGTATTTCTCTTATCATGGGAGTAATAAAAACCACATCTCCAACTCTATCCGTTCTTACAAGCAGAATTCTTTTCATCAATACTTTTATTATAAAAAATGTTGTTCAAAAATAGCAATTCTAAATGAAATATCACTAACAAACCCACTACTCTATTACAGCCCACCCCAATTGTCATTCCGGCGGAAGCCGGAATCTGATTTACAAGCAGCGTATTGCTGAAATGAAATATTCTCTTACTTATTTGACAACCTCCTAATCATTAACAAATTTTGAATTAGATAATTTAAGAAGCATTACTATTTGACCTTAAATTAATAAGAAATATTTTTAATTTCATTCCGTTATTAATATGACTATCTCAAAAAGAAGGGAACCAAAATGAAGAAACTGATCATCCTATTCGCACTTGTTATCTCTTTTTCTGTAAATCTGCTTGCTCAAAACAAATTTTCATTACAATTAAACGGAGGCTATTTATCTCCGGTCAATAATAGTTCAAATGGGCTGCTTGGCTCAATCCAAATTGATTACAATTCTACAGGTGACATTTATTTCTATTTGTATTCCGGAATAGGTGCGTGGGATAAAACATATTTCTTATACCATGATTCTAAAATGATAATTGACAAAAAAGCCTATTCTGAGGGTAGCCATACTATGGTGCCGCTATATGCCGGTGCTAGGTTTATCATAAATAGAAATAAAATATTAGACCTTTTCATAGACGGCGAAGCAGGTATTGTCTTTTTGAATTATACAAATTATAATTTGAAACTGTTTACCAATCCGGATGGTTCAATCAACTATTTACCTGTATCGAATTCTAAAGAATCGGAAGCTTTATTTGGAATAGGAACAGGAGTTGGAATATCTCATACTCTTGAGAATAAAGTTTTACTTCTTTTAGAATTAAAAATTAACACAATGACCAACTCTGCTTTTAGCAATTTATTTGACGCAGCTGGGACTTCAACATCGATTCAATTTGGGATTGAGTTCAATATCTAATTTGCCTTATTATCTTTTTATTTGGAAATTTATAAGGAAATTCTATTATATTTAAATAGTCATTTTTGGGTAAAAGCTCATTAAGCATGTCTGTCTCGAAGAATAAGTTTTTCTCCGGATTTGTTCTACGAAAATATTTTAGTAAAAAATGCGGGATTGTCATGAATTCTAAAATCAACCGGATGGTTACTTCGATAGTAATAGAAGCAGTTTGCTTTTTGCTAATAGGCTGGCTATTTGCAGGTAATTATATTTTTAATATTCATTCAACAACGTTCACTTATCTAATTTTTGGAACTGCATCCATCCTGTTAATCAATATCCTTGAATATTATTCACTTAGGAATTTCATTTTTTCAGCTATTCTATTCGCATTTATTTTTATAATTGCATATTATAAATACTATGACCCAGTGTCATTAGTGCGAAACTTTTTATGGTTTGTGGTAATAAG
>JAJYOQ010000628.1 GCA_021796135.1 Bacteroidota bacterium | reverse complement strand
AACAATAAAAAGAAGTTTAAATGTTTTCATAATCTCTCTTTCAATTTTTGATGTTCTGTTAATTGCATGTGATCAAATGTGGCGGTTAAAATAAATAAAAAGAGAGCACGGAGAAAGGAAAGAATTCCTTTTGAGAACAATATTTAGAAAAATGCCGCCTATAGTTTACGGCGGCATTTTATAGAAGTGTTTATCACTTTGTCAGTATCATCTTCTTAACTGTTTGATGACTGCCTGCAGTTAATTTGTAAACATAAGTACCGCTCGATAGTCTCGAAGCATCAAACTCTGCTTCAAATGTGCCTGCCGGTTTCATTTCGTTTACTAAAGTTGAAACTTCTCTTCCCAACATGTCGTAAACTTTTAATGTTACAAAATTTGCTTCTGGCAGTGAGTAAGAAATCTTTGTTGTTGGGTTAAACGGATTTGGATAATTCTGATTTAGCAAATAGCTGTTTGGAGCTTGTACCTCTACATTTTCTTTTTCTAATTTCATTGTGTTGCTGGTATTGTTATCGGCAACCATACTTGCTTGCGGCGGAGGCGTATTTACAACATCAACATAAAACTCATTTGAGACTTTAGTAGTGTTACTTCCATCTCGTACAGTGCAACGCAGCTTAAAGCTTCTCAAATCATACGGATTAAATGGTTTACTAAAAGTTAAAGAGTTGGTTCCAACCGGCACCCATTCGTTACTCGGTGCTGCATAAATAATAACACCACCATCTTTATTCTTTTCTTTATCTTTCTTTTCTTTTTCTTTTTTTACACTCTCATAATTTTGTAAATAACCAACCCCATCCAAATGCATTATTTCCCATTGATACGTAAATGGCTCAAGTCCATTACCTAAAGTAACATACCAGTTGCCGGTTCCACCTTGATAAAGAGTGTTATCTCCCGCCAAATAAACGCTAGTTAAAGGTGCCGGCAAAAGATTGGCTTCTTGAGCGAACCAATATAATAAGCTTGCAGTAACACGTATTCCATAAACAAATGTATAATTTGCAATATCTGATAATGGTATAAAAGTATGTGGTGTTGGCCCCCAAAAGCAGTGTTTAACTGCTGAACCATCTCTTGGAGACCAGGGTAAAGAAGAAAATTATCATTTATTCCATTCGAATTATTTCCATCAACATCATTACTTCCAAAGAAATTAGTTATTTGTGCAGCAGGATAGAATATAGATTTTAAAGGATACGAAGAATTAAGTGTAATTAATCCGCCTTGACTAATTGCATTTTGATATGTCCATTGATTATAAATCGTAGGTTGATTCATCCATTCCTCATAGCTATCTGGGTCTACAATTGGGGGATGAGGGTCATTATGAGTATGTGCCGGCACGGTCATATCTCCAAGAAGATGACATATTCTGCCTAATATTTCCCAAACTACTTTATTTCTAAATTCCAGAGACACAGTACTCCAACGATTTCTCGTAATGAACCTGCCTGTTGACATTTCGTAATAGCCCTTATAGAAAATAATTCCATCTTTATAAAACTGAATTAAATTCGGTGGGGCGTCATAGGCTTCAATAATTTGATTTGCTGGGTATGGAACCCTTAACTCATAACCTCCAAACATATATTTCATAGCTTTTTTGTAAGCATTAGAATAAGTTATTCCATTAAATTCAAAACCTTGTTGATCTCCTAAATCAGGATCCCAGAAATGTGTATTCGTTACCATAAAACCTCCAAAACCATATCCTTCATTAGTGGCATCGGTATGATCTTCTTGGTAGGCACCTATTACAATTAGACCCCTGGATTAAATTGTCCTACTCCTTCTTCATTGTAACCAATATGATTCTTCATTTCACGAATATCCTGACCTACATAGTACTTTAGCAATTTGTATGCTTCACGCACCATGTGTTGGTGAACTCCTTCATAGTGCGCAAGAATTGGACTATATGAAAGGATTGAAAACAAAATTAATAACATGTTTTTTTTCATCTTAGTAGATTCCTTTAGTTGATTCTAATAATAGTTATGCCTGGATTAAGGTAACCATAAGTTGTACCTATAATTAACCCCGCTAATACTGAATACAATAAGAAATAAAAACGGCCTATTCCACCTGCACTTCCTCCAGACAATAATTGTCCCAATACTAAACCAGTCCCACCACCAATCCAAAATCCGGTAAACAAACCATCAATTGTTCCTCTGTTACTATCAGGAAAATTAATTGAGGATATTTCTTTTGTGCTTCTATTTAGCGTTATGTTAGTTCCAATCTCTACGAATTTTGATGAATCTGCCGAAATAATAAATTCTTTAGCATTGTACTTTTGTCCACTAATCATTACAACTGTTAGGTCGTCTCGGTCTTTACATAAATTATTCACTCTATTGTAAAACTCAGATTCAGATTCATTGCTATACTTAACAAAGTTGTGAGAGCAACCACTAACTAATAACGACAGTACCAAAATGGATGCAATAATTTTTTTCATATTAACCTCAAATTTGTTATTACTTTTCTTTTATGGTTCGCTTTATATAAACCCAACAAAGTATTTATAAAGAAATTCTACTGGATGGGAAGAAATAATTCTAGCAGTAAAAATTAAGAAGCGTCTGAAAATGGGTATCATCTTTCCCCCAGTTAAAAAAATATTAATTCACATTAATTGTAAAACCAATTACGATTCATCAAACTAATTTCATCTTCGTATTTCATCTT
>JAJYOQ010000627.1 GCA_021796135.1 Bacteroidota bacterium | reverse complement strand
TTTCTTCGGCGGAATGAGGTGCGTGGTCACTTGCAATACAATCAATCGTTCCGTCCTTTAACCCAAGAAGTATTTCATCAACATCGGCTTTAGTCCTTAATGGTGGATTCATCTTGAAATTTGTATCATAAGTTTTTAGCGAGTCGTCGATCAAAGTAAAATGATGAGGCGTAACCTCGGAAGTTACAGAAATTCCTTTTTGTTTTGCTTCGCGGACCATTTCGACTGATTTTTTCGTGCTTAAATGAGCAATATGAATTTTTCCGCCGGTATATTCCGCAAGCAAGATATCTCTAATTACAATTAATTCTTCAGCTACAGATGGAATAGGTGGCAAACCAAGCATAGTCGAGTTGAGACCTTCATTCATAGCTCCGCCTGATAAAGTCTCATCTTCGCAGTGTTCTATGATTGGAACATTATACATTTTAGAATATTCAAAAGCCCGTTTCAAAATTCCTGAAGTTTTTATTGCGACACCGTCATCCGAAAAGCCAACGACGCCAGCTTCATAAAGTTCAGCCATAGGGGAAATATATTCTCCCTTACGACCCAAAGTTGCAGCTCCGATAACTTCGACATCAACTAAGTGATCTTTTGATTGCTTCTTAATAAAACTTACCACCTCGGCGGAATCGATTGCCGGCTCAGTATTCGGCATACAAGCAATTCCGGTAAAACCGCCGTTAGCAGCGGCATTACAGCCTGATTGTACTGTTTCTTCATCTTCCCTGCCCGGCTCTCTTAAATGAACATGCATATCAAAAAAACCAGGTACGATGTGTTTGTTTGAAAGATCAAAAACCTTAGCACCGGAAATTTCTTCAGGATTTATTTTACCGATTTTTGAAATAACTCCATCAGAAAGAAGAATATCTATGCCCTTTTCATCAATCTTTAGTACCGGATGAAAAAGTGAAACATTTTTTAGGATAACTTTCATTTTTACTCCGCTAATTCAAAGTTCCAAGTAAGTATAAAACAGCCATTCTAACTGCTACACCATTAGTAACTTGCTTTAAAATTATTTGGTTCAAACCGTCAGCTACGCCGGAAGATAGTTCAACGCCACGGTTGATTGGACCGGGGTGAAGAATTAAAATATCCTTACCGTTTTTTTCCAGGCGTTCTTCAGTAATTCCAAAATATTTTGCATATTCTCTGATAGAAGGGAAATATTCCCGCGCTTTTCTTTCAAGTTGAATACGCAGAACATTTAAGACATCATTTTCCTGAATAGCCTCGTCAATATTATAAATTACTTTAACCCCGAGGTCCTCAATATTTTTAGGAATCATTGTAGAAGGACCGCATACAGAGACTTCTGCACCCATTGTTTTTAAACCATAGATATTAGATAATGCAACTCTGCTATGGGCAACATCGCCAACAATGCACACTTTCAGTCCTTCAATTTTTCTAAGTTTCTCTCTAATGGAATACATATCTAGCAATCCTTGAGTCGGATGTTCGTGTATTCCATCGCCAGCATTAATAATATTAGCATCTGAGATTCTAGTCAAATAAAGAGGCGTCCCCGCAGCGGAATGCCTAACAACAACCATATCGACTTTCATCGCTTCAATATTTTTTATTGTATCTTTAAACGATTCTCCTTTGCTGACGCTACTTGCAGAGACAGCAAAATTTATTGAATCTGCCGACAATCTCTTTTCCGCTAGCTCAAATGAAATTCTTGTTCTTGTGGAGCTTTCATAAAAAAGATTAACAACTGTTTTTCCTTGTAGTGTAGGAACCCTTTTAATTGGTCTTTCCAACACTTCCCTAAATGTAGATGCAGTGTCTAAAATTAATTGAATATCTTCTTTTGGAACCCCTTGTAGGCCTAACAAATGTCTGTTAGATAAAGGCATAATCATTTCTCATTTGTTTAATTGTTTTCCATTTCCATTAAATAAATTGCATCTTCGCCGTCAACTTCCGACATTTTGACTTTTACTTCTTCGTTAATAGAAGTAGGGATATTTTTCCCAACATAATCTGCACGAATCGGAAGTTCACGATGCCCGCGATCTACTAAGACAAAAAGTTGGATCGTGTTAGGTCTGCCCATATCCATTATAGCATTTAGTGCTGATCTAACTGTACGTCCAGTAAAAAGCACATCATCAACAAGGATGATATCTTTTTCATTTATGTTGAAAGTAATATTTGATACCGATACTTCGGGCTGCTTAAGCCGGACTCTAAAATCATCGCGGTATAACGTAACGTCCAAAATACCAAAAGGAAGCTCTATCTTTTCGATTTCTTTGATCTTTTCAAACAGCCTCTTGGCAAGATATTCCCCGCGAGTTCTCATACCCATCAGCACAAGATTTTTGGAGCCTTTATTACGTTCAAGAATCTCATGTGCTATTCTGGTTACAATTCTCTCAAGCCCATTTTGATCGACTAATTTTGATTTTATATTCATATAAAAAAAATCCTCCGTGGAAAAATTTTCCTTGGAGGTTACCTTATAATTTTTTTATTTAATTCCATCTTCATCCTTTTCTATCTCTCGGGACAGAGTTAAAGGTTAATTTTCATTTCTTTAATAAAATTAAACATAATAAATCTAAAAGTAAAGCTTAATATTACTTGAGGAATCGCAATCTCTAAACTATATTTTTTGATGCCCCAGTTTGATAAAACTTTTCAAATAGCTTTCCAAAAGTCATTAATTATCCTTCATTTTTA
>JAJYOQ010000626.1 GCA_021796135.1 Bacteroidota bacterium | reverse complement strand
TTTCCAAAGAGCAGTAAGTGAATCTAAATACGAAGGTACCGGCATTGGACTTGCGATTGTTAAACGTGTTATTGAAAACCATGGTGGTAGAATTTGGGTCGATTCAAAAATTGGTGAAGGAACTACATTTTATTTTACAATTCCCAGTAAATAAAATTCCTTTACCAGTCAAATAGTAATATAGAATGTGTTGAAATTAAGATTTTAAATTTTCAAATAAAGGATAATTATGAAAAAAATATTATTAGTTGAAGACAACCATATTATAAGAGGAAATATTATTGAAATTTTGTACGCATTCGGTTATGATCCAATCATAGCAGAAAACGGCGTGGAAGCTTTATCAAAAGCATCAACGAATTTAATTGACCTCGTTATCTCTGATATTATGATGCCCGAAATGGACGGTTATGAATTTTTCCGTCGTTTTAATGAGATTTACTCTGATTACCACATCCCTTTTATTTTTCTTACAGCTAAAACTGATGAAAATGAAATTAGAAAAGGGATGAACCTAGGTGTGGATTACTATTTGACCAAACCATTTAAGGTTAACGATTTAATTGATACTATTGAAGCAAGTTTTTCTAAAAAGTAATAAACAAAAAAAATAGACTCGCAGCCGTATAATTCAGCTTCCTATGGCAAATTCCGCATCTGCTGGGAAGCAGTGCTAACCATAAGGATTGTCACATAAACTTTTGCTTTTTCCTTGAACTTAAAAGGGGCTTTATTCAGGAGATAAAAAAATCTGTCCAAAACAATTTATAATCCAACTTTTACATAAATATATAATTTATCTTGGACAGTATAGTTATTTCGATAATTAATTAATTATTGCTAATGAAATCCGAAATCTTTAGAATATTAAATCTGTTCTATTTCTTCGTAAGCTATTTCTCCAAGCTGTGCCATATCGAGTCCTTCCACTTCGTCGCTTTCAGTTACTTTAACCGGAGTAACAAAGTTTATAAGCCACAACATTCCATAAGTAAAAATGAAGCAGTAAGCTCCCACAGCAAAAACAGAAATTACTTCCTTAAAGAAGAAAGATGACCCACCTCCGGTAAGCAAACCATTAGTAATTACCATCGGGTTCACTTGACTTGTTGCAAACAGTCCAAGCATAATTACTCCAAGAATTCCTCCTACTCCGTGCACGCCCCAAACATCGAGAGCATCATCCCAATGCATTTTATTTTTAAGACTAACTGCAAGATAGCATAAAGATGAGGCGGCAATGCCGATTAATGCAGCAATTGGTAGTGTTACAAATCCCGCTGCCGGCGTAATTGTTGCTAACCCTGCAACCGAACCAGTTAATAGACCTAATAATTTAGGCTTTCCTTCAATTATCCATGAAAGAAATAGCCAGGTAATTGCTGCAAAGGATGCTGCTATATCAGTATTCAAAAATGCTGCAACAGTTATTGTGTCCACCCTTAATTCGCTGCCCGCATTAAATCCATACCACCCGAACCATAGCAGCCCGGTTCCAAGAGCTACAAGAGGCAAACTATGGGGACCTCTTTCAACTACTTTTCTACGTCCGACATAAAAAACAGATGCAATAGCAGCCATACCCGCGCTTGCGTGTACTACTATTCCGCCTGCAAAATCAAGCACTCCCCATTTAGCTAACAAACCGCCGCCCCATACCATGTGCACAAGCGGAAAATAAACAAAAAGAAGCCATGCTGTTAAGAATAAGAAATAGGCTGGAAACCGTACGCGGTTTGTAAATGCACCTGTAATTAGAGCTGGGGTAATTATTGCAAACATCATTTGATAAGCGACAAATACATACAGAGGTATTTGATGATTACCCGTAAATATTGTATTTAAATTAGTTCCGGACAGAAATGCCATGTTTAAGTTACCTATTATGCCTCCTTCACCGCCGCTGAAACATAGTGAATATCCTACTATAAACCACAACACTGTTGTCCATCCAAGAGAAACAAAGCTTTGTATCATAATTGCTAATACGTTTTTTCTGCCTACTAAACCTCCATAGAAAAACGCTAATCCTGGAGTCATCAGCATTACAAGGCTTGCTGCAATAAGCATGAAGCCAGTACTTCCTGTATCGTACATAAAATTCTCCAAAAGAAATTTAATAATTAATTGTTTATTAGAGTTTGAGTGTTTTTTGTATGTGCACCGCTATGACGATGTAAGTTCATGAATCCACTTTGAGATTGTAAGTGATATTGTTGTTCCGTTTCTAAGATTACTTAATACGGTGAGTTCCCCGTTGCGATAAGATTCAAATATAAAAATAAAATAAAGTGGACAATAATATATCCTTGATATATTACTTAGTTGCATCATTATTGTTATAAAGAGATTCTTTTTCGGGATGCATTAGAACGCGAATTATTTTTTTTGTATACTAAATTTATTGAAAAATCTAATTAACATTTAAGAAAATTATATAATACTCTCTAATTTGCCAAACAGAATTGAATTAAAAAATCAAGCTTCTTTTATGAAATCCGCTTTCCTTTGTATTTAAGAACTTATGATCATTAGAGAACTCCTCGAAATTTCTGGACAAGTAAACATTTCAATGTCCTTATCAATTGTATAATGGTCTTAATGTAAGGAAGTGATTGTAGTAAATATTTATATCATTTAATTTTAAATCAACTCAAAATTCATAGCTCAAAATTACAGCTTTTCAGCACTAAGTCCTTCTAATAAAT
>JAJYOQ010000089.1 GCA_021796135.1 Bacteroidota bacterium | reverse complement strand
TGGAGTAGTATTTGTAGCTTTTACACTCGATTTCTCCAAAACGACTTTATCATCTACCTCTGCTACTCCGACGAGTATACCTTCAGTAATTAATCAAGGAGCTACCGAAGCTCCTGTTATTGGCTCTGTAAGTATTTATGACTCCTTAGGAAATGCACATACATTAAGCTTACAATTCGATCATAGTTATGGAAGCACTTGGACTTGGAAAGCTTCTGTGCCTTCGACTGACGGCGGAACATTTAATGGTCCAACTAGCGGTACTATTACTTTTGATGCTAACGGTCAAATTCAATCAATTACTCAAGGCGGAGTAACTGTCCCCGGAAATCCTCCTGTTCCGCAAGTTATGTTTACTCCTAGCGGCGGTGCAGAAACAGAACCTATTAACTTAAACTTTGGATCAGGTACTGCAGGAATTACTCAGACCTCTCTTACCTCTCAAGTAGCTGCCTTAAAACAGGATGGTTCGGCTTCAGCTAATCTTACTAACTTGAATGTAGACCAATATGGAAATGTAGTTGGTGTGTTCTCAAACGGTAATTCTGAAACCTTAGCGCAAATAATGGTTGCGACCTTTACGAATCAAAATGCGCTGGTAAGTGCTGGTGATAATCTTTATTCAGTAGCTGCTGACTCAGGCAACCCTCTTATTAACGCTCCGGGTTCAAGCTCTGCAACCACTATTCAGTCTGGGGCACTTGAGCAGTCAAACGTAGATCTATCTCAGGAATTTACTCAAATGATAGTCTCCCAAAGAGGCTTCGAAGCAAATGCGAAAGTAGTCACTACTTCCGATACGCTTCTACAAGATATAACAAATCTAGTAAGATAACATTCCCCTCCCCATAACCTAGGAGTATCGCGTTAGCGGTACTCCTTTTTTTTTAACCTGCCATCCCGCTGCTCCCCATATTTTAATCTAACTTAATATTTGAATATATTCACAACAAAGTTTTAGGAAAATATGAGCATATTGAACGTACTTTTTGTCGGAGACATCATCGGTAAACCCGGACTTACCATAACTCAAACCTGGTTACCCAGCTTAATTCAAAAATACAAAGCAGATCTAGTCATAGCCAACGGCGAAAATGCCGCTGACGGTAAAGGCTGCACCGAAAAAGAGGGAAGTGCACTTTTCGCTTTAGGCGTTCATGTCATAACGGGCGGCAATCATACCTGGGATAAACACCAATCTCAGGAATACCTTAAAAATGAACCCCGCGCTCTGCGCCCTCTGAACTATCCAAAAGGCGCATATGGAAGCGGCTACTATATCTTTGATTCCAAAAAAGGCAAAGTCGCTGTCCTCAATCTTCAGGGTAGAACTTTTATGTCATCTATTGATTGTCCCTTCCGGATTTCCGAATGGGTCCTCGCGAAATTAAAAAGTGAAGCAAATATTTTTATTATTGATTTTCACGCTGAAGCTACTGCCGAAAAAACCGCATTGGCACTTTTCCTCGATGGCAAAGTAAGCATGGTTGTCGGAACCCATACTCATACCCAAACTGCAGACGAAAGAATTCTCCCGAACGGCACCGGCTATATAACCGACGTCGGAATGACGGGACCTTATGACTCAGTTATTGGCATGAAAAGCCAGGCGGCAATCAACAGATTTATCTACCAGACCCCACAAAAATATGAAACCGCAGAAAACGACGTCCACCTAAGCGCAGTCTTCTTCAAAATCGATACTGAAACATCCAAAACGATAGAGATTGAAAGAATAACTTTCCCCGAATTCATAAGAAAAATATAATATTCTTATCATTCAAAATTCAAAATTAAGAATTCAAAATTCATTTAAATTCCTTCTTATGCTATTAACAAAAAAATCATTAATTTTACAATAAAAATAAAAAAAGAAAATAATGCAGCTCCTAGACGGCAAAAAAACAGCATCAGAAATTCGAAACGAATTAAAATCCGAAATAGCAAATTTAATTAGTAAGGGTAAAAATCCGCCCGGACTCGTAGCAATCCTAGTCGGCGACAACCCTGCCTCCGAAATCTATGTAAAGAGTAAAGCAAAAGACTGCATAGAAATCGGCATGCGAAGCAAAGTTGAAAAACTGCCCGCTGATATTTCCGAATCCGATCTTCTGGATTTGGTAGAAAAATATAACCTCGATAAAAATTACCACGGTATTCTTATCCAGCTCCCTCTGCCCAAGCACATCAACGAGGATAAAGTAATTGAAGCTATTTCACCTAAAAAAGATGTCGATGGCTTTCACCCGATTAGCGTTGGTAATTTAGTAATCGGCAAAGAAACATTCGTCTCATGCACTCCGGCAGGTATTCATGAACTTCTCCTTCGATACAATATAGAAACAGCAGGGAAGCACGTAGTAGTTATCGGAAGAAGCAACATAGTCGGAAAACCGATTGCTAATATTATGCTCCAAAAAAAATCCGGTGCAAATTCTATTGTTACTATTTGCCACTCTGCCGCAAAAAATATTTCCGATTATACTAAACAAGCCGATATTCTTATCGCCGCAATCGGCAGCCCTAATTTTGTCAAAGCTAATATGGTCAAAGATGGAGTAGTCATAATTGATGTGGGCATAAACCGAATTACGGATGAATCCTCTCCTAAAGGATATAAAATTGTAGGCGATGTTGACTTCGAAAACGTCGCACCTAAATCATCCTACATTACTCCCGTTCCCGGCGGTGTCGGACTTATGACCCGCGCTATGCTCCTTAAAAATACTTTTAGAGCTTATAATCTTTATAACGAAAAATGAATATAAATATTAACGAACAACAAACCATTTTTAATAACGTTGAAAACTTCTTTTCACAATTCCTTAATGAGGACGAAACATTTTTAAATTGGTTCTCCGACTTGGGTACAAAGTTTATTGTCGATCAAAAAGCTGAAATGGTTTTCATCGACCATCGAAAAAAATATAATGAGCTGTCTGATTCTCTCCTGGCTAAGACTATCGATCATACCTTGCTAAAACCCGATGCAGTCCTTTCTGAAATCCAAATCCTTTGCAAGGAAGCTATCGAATTTAATTTTGCCTCAGTCTGTGTTAATCCATGCTATGTCGAATATTGTGCAAAAGAACTGATCGGATCTAATGTAAAAACTTGTTCTGTCATAGGTTTTCCGCTCGGCTCTAATTTGTCCTCCATTAAAACTATTGAAGCCGAATCTGCAATCGATGACGGCGCATCCGAAATAGATATTGTTTTCAATATCGGACAGCTAAAACAAAATAATTATATATATGTTTATGAAGAATTATCTAATATAATTTCAAAAGCAAAAGCTAATTCGATCCTCACAAAAATAATTATTGAAACATGCCTTCTATCCAATGAAGATAAAATTGAAGCCTGCCTGATCTCAAAATCTGCCGGTGCAGATTATGTCAAAACATCAACCGGCTTTAGTAAATCCGGCGCAAATATTCAGGATGTAGCACTAATGAAATTTATAGTTGGCGAAGAAACTTCCGTAAAAGCTTCGGGCGGAATCAAAACACGCAATGATGCAGTCAATATGCTAATGTACGGCGCAGATAGAATCGGCACAAGCTCAGGCAAAACTATCATTTCAAATTTAAATTAGTCATGGTACTAGATCTAATCATAATTAAAACGAATGACGGCTATACCGCCGAAATCCCCAGTCTAAACGGCTGCGAATGCTGGGCCCACGACGAAGATTCGGTTATGAACCGAATCTTAGAACTTGCATCCTACTATCTTAAAGTCGAAGTGAAAAAATTTAAACTAGACCGAGCAAGAAAACACGATTCCGAAATCATATATAAATTATTTTTCGATAAAGCTGCCTAGTGAAATCATTCAAAACACATCGGCGTGAATCGAAAATTATTTCCGTAGCTAAATCACGGCAAAAATACCTCCGCTTCGTCCTCGAAAATATTCACGATCCGCATAATGTCAGCGCTATCTTTCGAACCTGCGATGCTGCCGGAATACCAAAAGTTTCTCTTGTCTATACAAAAGAAAAATTTCCTCATATCGAACGAAAAACCTCTGCATCGGCTTTCAAATGGGTCGAAAAGGAAAAATATTCCGATATCGAAGAGTGTTATAAAAATCTGCACGAACAGGGTCTTACAATTTATGCTTCGTCTCTTTCTGAAAATTCAAAAAACCTTTACGATATTGACTTCACCCGCAAAGTTGCAGTCGTCCTGGGCAACGAACATAGAGGAGTCTCCGAAAATGCAGCTAACATGGCTGATGAAAAATTCTTAATCCCGATGTACGGAATGGTCCAAAGCTTGAACGTCTCCGTTGCCGCTGCTGTTATTGCCTATGAAGCCGCTCGCCAACGAAAATCAAAAGGTATGTATGATGAAAGTGAATATTCTGAATTCGAACTCGAATCTATAATCGATCATTGGCTAATGAAGTAAATCAAAAAATAATATGAACCGGTATTTTAATAAAATAAATAAAGTTGAAGGCACTCTCGATTTACCCGGCGATAAATCAATTTCACATCGCGCTGTTATGTTTGCATCTTTAGCAAAAGGGAAGTCCTTTATCCGGAATCTATCTAACGGCGAGGATGTCAATTCAACTCAAAAATGCTTCATCAACCTCGGAATTAATATTGAGACATCCAAAGAGGGAAGTACTGTCTCAGGAAATGGATTCGCAGGTCTGAAAAAATCTATCTCTCCGCTCGATGCCGGAAATTCGGGCACTACAACAAGATTGCTAAGCGGCATCCTGGTAGCTCAGAATTTCGAATCGACTATCATTGGCGATGACTCTCTCTCAAATCGCCCGATGAAAAGAATTATTACTCCGCTCTCCTTAATGGGCGGCAATATCGAATCTTCAAATGATTTTAAACTTCCGTTAAAAATATTTCCCGCACAAAACCTTCACCCGATTGACTATGAAATGCCTGTCGCAAGCGCTCAGGTTAAAAGCGCAATCCTATTGGCAGGACTTCATTGCGACGGAATTACTTCTGTCATCGAAAAAATTCCGTCAAGAGACCATACTGAAAAAATGCTCGGCTTGAAATCAGAACTCCGCCCCGATGGGAAAATATCCTTCGTCTCAAAAGAAAATTATCCCCAGGCAAAAGATTATCTAATCCCTTCGGATATTTCGACTGCTTCATTTTTTATAGTTCTGGCTACACTTGCGTCCGGATCATCTCTGCAAATAAAAGATGTCTCACTCAACGAAACCCGAACAGGCATTATTACAGTCTTAAAAAATATGCACGCTAAAATTGAAATCGAAAATAAAAGAAATGTCGCCGGTGAGGATTTAGGCGACTTGATAATCACCCATAGCAATCTAACGAACATCAAAATAAACGAAAATATTATTCCCAATATCATCGATGAAATCCCGATTCTCTCAATTGCAGGTATATTCGCCAAAGGTAAATTTGAAATCAGAAATGCATCCGAACTAAGATCAAAAGAAACCGACCGCATTAAATCAATCTGTCACAATCTAAATCAGCTCGGACTATCAGTGGAAGAGTACGAAGACGGATTTTCCTTCACAGGAGAATTAAAACCCAAAACCAAAACCCCGCATTTTGACAGCTTCGGGGACCACCGCATCGCCATGGCATTCAGCGTTCTCTCACTCCTCCTACAAAACGGCGGCACGATAGAAAACTTCAACTGCGTAAACATCTCCAACCCCAATTTCCTCCCCCAGCTAAAATCAATTTCATGCTAACACTCAATCCCTCACATATTTCGGGAAAAATTATTTTTTTCTGAGTTAGGTACTAACGCTTAATCTTCCTCGACTTCCAGGAATAGTTTCCAAAAGCCCCCGATATCCCCGAAATTATAATGTAAGGTATTTGCAATATCTCCGCTATAGGCAAATAATTCAACAACTTTTTAGTAAACAAAAAATTAATCCCTGTCCTTAAAATATAATACTCCGAAATGTATTTTATAACTAATATCCCCAAAGCCGGAATCACAAACACCCACGATTGAAAAATCGAAAGATAAATCTGAACAGGCAAACTTAAATAAAACAAAAAAATCAGCACTAACTTAAGTATCACAATCTTATCGGCATAAAATAGCCCCTTGCTAGCCCAGCGTTTCCTTTGATGATAAAACTTATTCAAAGACTCGTTCCCCTTCGTCAGTACAATGGCTTCAATATTATAACAAAATTTTACCTTAAAAGTTTTTGCCCTGGCAATTTTTTGCATCAGAAGCTCGTCATCTCCCGACGAAAGATTTAATTGATCATCAAACCCATTGACAGAATCAAAAGCTGTCTTCCTATACGCAATGTTTGCAGCATTACATATAAGCGGCTTCCCAATCCCTATCAAACCCGCACCGGTAAGCACCAATCCGGAAAACTCCAGCTTCTGCAGCTTCTCAAAAAGCGAATCCTCTTCAACAAATTTCACCGGTCCTGAAACGAAACCTGTATCCGAATCAAAAGCGGAAAGCATGTTCCTCAGCCAATGTATATGATGAGTGCAATCCGCATCAGTGGTTACTATTATTTCACCCGAAGAATTTTTTAACCCGAATTTAATCGCTCTTTTTTTGTGAGCACTTTGATAAAAATCTTCAGGAACAGATACTACCTTAATGTTAAACGACTTCTTCGCATCTGTAATTTTCTTTAGTGAATCATCCTCCGAAGAATCATTCACATAAATTACTTCAAACTTATCTTTCGGATAACTCTGATTTTCTAAACTTTCAAGACTAGTAAGAATATTGTGCGATTCATTGCGAAAGGGAATAATGACCGATACAAAAGGCGTATAATTCCGGCTTCCTGTTGTGGGAGTAATCCTGCGTATCCCTCTAAATATTCCCGCTAAAAAAATAAAATAATATATCGAAAGTGAAACAAAAAATATTTCTAAAATTATATTAGTCATTGTTCTTCTTCAAAAATAAAACTACCCCGATAAGCGCCGGTAATAAAACGTTAATTGCAAATAATGATATCCCTGCATCAAAACCGATTGACCCAAGCTGCCCGAATTTTTTTAAAAAGAAAACCGAAGCTCCTTCACGAATGCCTAAATCAGCAAATGAAATCGGAGGTATAATGGTCTTTACGAATATTACTAAACTGCCTGCCCATAAATAATCAAGAAATAATCCTGATTGAGAAAATGCCGTTACCAAAACCGCGTATTGAAAAATAATGCATAAATAAAGAGCTGTAGAAACCAGAAACATCTTTAAAAGAAAAATCTTGTTTATCGATCTAAGAAGCGATATCTCTGCATAAATTCTATTTAATCGGCTTGACTTCTTAAACCTCCCGCTAATTAAACTGCTCCATGCTTCGGGATTCAAAACCAGAAGAATCAATAATAGAAATAAAACAATCACTAATCCGAATAATGAATTGGCTATGTAACTGCTTATATTATAAATATGCTTGATGAAAAGAATACTGCAGATTGAACCAAAAAGGGTAAGGGGGATTAGTGTAAATGCCTTGTCGATTAATGTCGCAGTGGTAACTCGAAGCAGTGACTGATCCTGAAATTCCAGCGATCGCCCTAAATACTCACCGATACGCACTGGCGTAAAAGGTCCGGCTGCTAATCCGTAAAACAGAGAAAATAAAATTTTCTTCCTGCTCCTTGACTGCAATATCTCGCCGCACGCTAACGACCATTTTAAGTATTGTAAAAATAAATTTAGAATCGCTAATAAAAGTGCAAAAGCAATAAATCGAAAATCCGCATGCTTTATTGCCAGAATAATCTGATTAAGATTTACCGTATAAATTATAAAAGAAATTAACACCGCCGCAATCAAGAATTTAAATAACACTGATAACGGACTATTACTCGTTAAGCTTTTTAGTACTGAATTTAACTTCTTGATGACGGACAATTCTATAATTACCTTAAATATTAAACCCAAATTAATGAAATGTAATCTATTCTAAAAGTTTGCAGTAAAAATTTTATTCCCACTTCGCTTTTTCTAAGCAGAAACATCATATAAAATGTCCCCTTCCCCCAAACTCCCACTTTTTCCTTTTCCCTTGCCTTTCTCTTCATTCAGAATTCAAAATTCTTTCTTTTTCCTTTTGCCTTTTTACTTTTTCCTTGCCTTCTGCAGCAACATATCCCATTTAATCCTTAAATTATTTCACATTATTAAAAATTTGTGATATTTATTACCTTTACTATAATAATTCAATAAACAATTTACTTAAATTTACCGGCATAATAATTATTTGTTTTTAATTGGAGATAAAATGTTTATAAATTTTGCCGACATACCCGGACATCAGAAACTATTCCTCGATTATCTGTACGATTTCAACAAAGTCAAAAAATTTTATAAAAACAATGTCCATGACAAGGACAACTACCTCTCAATCTTTAAACGAATCTCATCTCAAAAAAAACTTTCAAGAACACAATTAACCGGAATTCTGACAAACCAGTACAAAGGCCTCAACCCTTCTTCCCAAACTTCCAAAAATATTTCCATCCTTTCTGACGAGAAAACCCTGGCAGTGGTGACGGGACAGCAGCTCGGCATCCTGGGCGGACCTATGTACACTTTATATAAAATTATTACCGCTATCAAACTAAGTAACTATCTCTCACAAAGATACGATGACTTCCATTTCGTGCCGGTCTTCTGGCTGGAAGCTGATGATCACGATTTTAATGAGGTCAGATCGGTCTCCGTGATTAACGACTCTAACGAAATTAAAGTTATCTCTTATGGTGAAGAAGTCGCCGAAGACGAAAACAAAAGCAGTGTGGGCGAAATTATTTTTAATGACTCGCTGAATAATTTCTTTGCGGAACTCGAAAGCAGCACACGCAGTACAGAATTCACCTCTCAATTATTCAGCCAGATAAAATCTATCTATTCCCCCGGAAAAACTTTCAAACAAGCTTTCAAAGAATTGACATTCTCATTCTTCGATCAATATGGATTGGTAATTTTTGATCCGCAGGATAAAGAAATTAAAAACCTGCTTAAACCTGTATTCAAAAAAGAAATTTCTGATTTTAGAATCCATACAGAAAAACTAGTAAAAATAAGCGCACAACTGGAAGAAAGCTACCACGCTCAGGTTAAAGTCCGCCCTGTAAATTTATTCTATAAAGATGCCGACGGCAGATACTTAATTGAACCTGGCGAAAATGAATTCGGTCTTAAAAGAAAACGGAAAAAATTTTCTTATGAAGAATTAATCGATACTATAGAAAAAGAACCCGAAAACTTCAGCCCTAATGTCTTGTTAAGACCTATCTGCCAGGATTATATATTGCCGACTGCCTTTTATGTGGGCGGTCCAAGCGAGATTGCTTATTTTGCCCAAGTCATGCCGCTGTATGAATTTTTCGGAATAGAAGCTCCAATAATTTATCCCCGCTCTTCAGCTACTATCGTTGAAAAAAATATTACCTCTCTCCTCGAACGCTATGAAATAAAAACAGAAAATGTTTTCAAATCCGGCAGCAGTATTAAACAGCAAATAATAAATTCCTTAACTTCGAATTCAATTGACGATATATTTAATGTTACAACGAATGAAATCGATGCTGCTTTCGATTCATTGAAAGAAAAACTTTTTGAATTTGATAAAACCGTCAGCGACGCAAGCTCGAAATACAAACAAAAAATTAATCAGTACCTGACCGAATACAAATCAAAAGCAGTAGAAGCCCAAAAAAGAAAACACGAAACAACCCTCCGCCAAATCGATAAAATACTAAATACAATTTTCCCCAACTCGAACCTGCAGGAAAGAGAAATAAATTTTATTTACTTCTCAAACAAATACGGAAAAGATTTCCTGGATAAAATATTAGACGAAACCATGATAAATAAATTTGAACACCAAATCATAGAACTTAGCTAAAAACATCATTCCCGCGAAAGCGGGAATCCATTCCCTAAATTCAAAATTCCACCTTTTCCCTTGCCTTTCTATTCATTCAAAATTCAGAATTCAAAATTCAAAATTCTTCCTTCCGTCTTTTTCCTTTTGCCTTTTTACTTTTTCCTTTCCTTTGTCCTCATTCCTAAACCCAATGCCCCTTTTTCTATACAACCCATCCTCAAAACTCCCCGCATTTAGCCCAATTTTCCCACTTTTCAACTGGCACAACACTTGTTATTTTTCTACTAAGTTATATACGAGGTAAAACCATGAAAAAGCTAATAATCGCATCAGTTTTAATAATATTGGGCTTCTCCACCCAAATCAACTCCCAGCCCCTTTACCAGGACGGCGGCAGCTTCGGATTCTTCTATACATCCCTCTCTCCCTACGGCGAATGGATCCAAATCAACGGTGGCGAAAATGTCTGGCGTCCGTTTAACATTGGCTACGGTTGGGCTCCTTACCACTATGGTCATTGGGTATGGACTAACGACGGCTGGTACTGGGACTCCGACGAACCCTACGGCAATATTGTCTATCACTACGGCAGATGGTACAATGACGATTACTACGGCTGGATCTGGATCCCCGATTATCAATGGGCACCCGCTTGGGTCGAATGGCGCTATGATAATGACTATATCGGCTGGGCTCCTCTCCCGCCTTATGCTGCTTTCTCAATCGGCTTCGGCATCAGATTCACTACATCCTATAACGTCCCTTATCGCTATTATTCCTTCCTGAGCTATAACCACATGTGCGATGTCAATGCCTATAATTACTATGTCGATAATAATTATAAGTATAGAATTTATTATAATTCAAAATTCAGAACGAATTATGGATATTCTGACGGAAGAGTAATTAACCGCGGCGTGGATGTCGATTTTATCCGCCAAAGAAGCGGCGGAAGAATTGTTGAAAGAAGAATACAGGTCGACTCAAATCCCCGCAATTTCGAATCAAGAAGTCAAAGCAGCACAACGGTCCGTGCTTTTATTCTCCCTAAAAATGAAATCGACCGCGGCACGGGCAGAAGTATCCAAATCCAAAGAGGCACTAGATCAACTTCTCTTGATTTCTCAAGAGTTTCGATAGGGAATAGGAACAACATTGAAAGAAGAGGCAGCCCAAATACATATACCCCTCAATTCAATAATAATAGGAATAATAATTCCCAATTCAGAATTAATAATCGTACTCAAAACGATAGAATAATAAATAACAATAGACAAAATAATTTCAACGATCGTCAATCAGCCCCAAATCGAATCCAAAATAATAATAGGATCTACAACCAGCGATCCCCGGAAATAAGACCTCAGCCCCGTGAAAATGTCCAAAGATCCCAAAACAGTCAGAGATCCCCAAACAACTCCCGCGGCAATAATGAAGATAGAAGAAGAGGCAGATAATTATTTAAAACAAAAAAGTTAGTGGAATACCAAAATATTCCACTAACCTTTGCGCTCTTAGCGTCCTAGCGTTAAAATGTCTTCTGTCTTCATCATTCAAAATTCAGAATTCAGAATTCAAAATTCTTCCTACCGTCTTTTTACTTTTTACTTCCTTTAAAAAATGCCCGAATCTCCTCAGCAATTAACTGAATCTTCGCCTCGGTAAGCTCCGGCCAACTCGGCATATTAATCCCATGCCACCCCAAATACTCCGCCACCGGCAGCTTCTGAAACTTCTGCGAAAACATCGGCATAGTGTGCACTGGATAAAAAGTCGGCCGCGTCTCAATCCCTTTCGATTTCAAATAACTTTTTAACTCCTCCCTGATAGCAGGCGTATCCACAAGTATCGAATACATCCAATAAGAATGAAAAACATCCCCATACTCTCCCTGATAGCAGGCGTAT
>JAJYOQ010000625.1 GCA_021796135.1 Bacteroidota bacterium | reverse complement strand
AATTTATTTATGAATGTAAATATTGGGATGGATCTTTTACGGCACACTTCAAATAATTTCTTCGTCTGTGCTTCTATTCCTTTTGCGGCATCTATAACCATCACCACAGCGTCAACTGCGGTCAAAACACGGTATGTATCTTCGGAGAAATCTTCGTGACCCGGGGTATCGAGTAAATTTATCTTGTAGCCTCTATAATCAAATTGAAGGACAGTCGAACTTATTGAAATACCTCTCTTCTTTTCAAGCTCCATCCAATCCGAAGTAGATGATCGTTGATTCTTCCTTGCCGTAACCGAACCGGCTAGCTGCACAGCACCTCCGTACAAGAGGAATTTCTCCGTAAGTGTTGTCTTTCCTGCATCAGGATGAGATATAATTGCAAAAGTTCTGCGTCTATTAATTTCTTTTAAATTTATCATTGTATAAGTTGAATTAGTATATAAAAAAATAACTAAGGATTTTAAGCGGAAATGTCCTAGTAGAAGAACCGGGATATGATATGCTGGCTTTTAACCTGGTAAGTCGAACGATTATTGTCTTTATGAATTTTCAAAAGGTTCTAACTAAATTATTTTTACTGCACAAATTTAATTATTTTTCACTCCTAGAACAATATTCAAGAATAATTCACATTTTTAAGTAAGAATTGTATCATAAAGATTAGAAAACTGCGGGTTCATGGCAAATTTAATTAACAGTACTGAAAAGGATAGAAACTATGCTTATAACGAAGCAATTAAGTTTGCAAAAAATCATTACGAAAACTTTCCAGTCATTTCATTCCTAATTCCAAAAGACTTAAGAAAGCATATTGCTATAATTTATTGGTTTGCAAGAACGGCAGATGATATCGCGGATGAGGGAGCATTATCCGAGGCAGAAAGACTAAATCAACTCAATGAATTCGAAACGAGATTGACCCAAACATTAAAAGGCAACTTCTCAAATCAATATGATTTAGCACTTCATTCAACTGTGAAAGAAAAAAACCTATCGTCCGAATACTTTTATGATCTTTTAAAAGCATTCCGGCAAGACATTACAGTTAAAAGATATGAAGATTTTCCTTCACTTCAGAGTTATTGTGTCAACTCAGCTAATCCGGTCGGAAGGCTAATCCTTGAGTTATACAATATCCGTGACGAAAATGCATTTAATTATTCAGATTCAATTTGCACAGCCCTTCAACTAACAAATTTTTGGCAGGATACGGCTTTGGACTACCAAAAGGGCAGAATTTATTACCCATTAAATGATATGGAAAAGTATAGGGTTACCGAAAATATGTTTGAGTTAAGGAAAAATAATTTTAATTTAAGGGAGATGGTAAAGTCTAATGTTGATCAAACGTTGAAAATGTTTGACAAAGGCTACAATCTACTTCCTTTTTTGCACGGAAGATTGAAGTACGAAATTAAATGGACGATACTTGGCGGCGAGATGATATTAGATAAAATAAGACTATCCAATTATGATGTTCTTAATTTTCGACCGCAAATAACTAACAAAGATTTTTTAACTCTACTAATAAAATCATTCTTTGAATTATGAGTGATTCAGTGAAAGAAATAGCCAAAGGCAGTAACAGCAGTTTTTATTATGCCTTTAATTTGCTCCCGGTTGAAAAGCGGGATGCAATGAATACGGTCTATGCCTTTTGCAGAAAAACAGATGATATAGTAGATACAGAAAATGAATCCGACGAGATCAAATATGAAAAGCTGCATAAATGGAGAGTTGAATTAGAAAAATCTATACATGGTCACTCCGATTACCAGCTCTTAAACAAACTTGGTAAAACAATTACTCAATTTAATATACCTACGGATCCATTCTTTGAACTATTGAAAGGAATGGAAATGGATCTTCAAAAGAAGAGATATGTTACATTTGAGGACTTGCAGCTTTATTGCTATCGTGTTGCTTCTACAGTCGGCTTAATGTGTATAGAGATTTTTGGCTACAAACATAAATCCGCAAAAGACTTTGCCGTTGATTTAGGTATTGCACTGCAGCTTACTAATATTCTGAGAGATGTTAAGAAGGATTCACTTAACGGAAGGATTTACTTGCCGCAGGAGGATTTGCAGAAGTTTAATTACTCAGAAGATCAACTGTTTAATCAAACCTATAACGGGAATTTCCAATCTTTAATGCAATATGAAGTAAACCGCGCTGAAATGTTTTTTGGCCGCGCAACAAAGGCACTTAACCTTGACGATAAATATTCGATGTTTGCCGCGAGAGCTATGCAGCATATCTATCATAAAATACTTGAAAAAATTATAAACGCTAATTACGATGTTTACCATAAGAATATTAAAGTATCTAAAGTGGAAAAGGTAGGCATAGCCGTAGGCGTTTGGGCAAAGTACAGCCTAGTTTATTAATGAAGAAATGCATAGTAATAGGAGGAGGATTTGCCGGTCTTACATCTGCAGTCTATCTTGCCCAAGCCGGATATAATGTAGAACTCATAGAAGCCTCGTCTAAGTTAGGGGGGCGCGCCTACTCATTCCTTGATAAGAATACCGGCACCGTAATTGACAATGGACAGCATATACTTATGGGCTGTTATGAAGAAACGCTCAAGTTTATTAAACTAATTAAAGCTGAAGATAATTTTCATTTCCAAAAAAGACTACGAGTAATTTTTCTAAAGCCAAATTTTGAAGCTCTAATTCTAAAATCTTCACCCGTTTTCTATCC
>JAJYOQ010000624.1 GCA_021796135.1 Bacteroidota bacterium | reverse complement strand
TTTGGCAGGATATCCCGATTCTCGTTAATAATCTTGTCAGACTAGGTAAAGGGAAAATGATGGGCGTTGATCATAACAAGGACAAAACCTGGGTTGGCTCAAGTTTAGCTTATCACCCTATCGTTTATTGAATTTTGAATCCGCCGCGGCGGATGAATTTTGAATTAGGAATTTATTTTTGGTTTGCGACGTTATGGAAGAAATAGCTTCCATACAGTTCTTATATTTTATTTAGTTGATTTCTTCTAAACATAAATTTTCCCTAACGATATTCGTGATGCAAGTTTTTAGGGAATTAGTTTTTGAGTGAATCTTTGAAAAGTGTACGAAACCTCCGAGGTTGAGGAAAACCTCGGAGGTTTGATCTAAACTTCAAGATTAACATTTCATATTTTGAGTAAAGAAAATTTGTCAAGAATACATGAATAATAAGAATTTCCTGGATGCTTTGTTTTGTGAAAATATCAAGTATGATTTTCACGTTTCAAATAAATCTAGAAGCAAATATCAAATTGAGGGATCTCTCTTTTCAATTACAGGCGACTTGATAATTGCTAATTTTCATCAGGCAAGAATTATTGCGTCTAAAATAAACGAGGCAAGGAAAAGAGAAGACCAACATAATCATCTAACATCCGCTGGGCAGCTAAATGCTCTTGGTTTGATTCACGAAATATTTCATTTTTTAATTAGAATATATGAGGAGAATGAAAACCCCGGTGTATTCTCACGCGGTATCAATTATCTGTCTCAAAAATTAGGCAGCCAAGGCTTAAATGAGATTCTTATTCAATTTACGAAAGAATTTTCACCGCTGCAGGTATACAATCGAGAAATTTCTGCGGAGAAATATCTTGAAAGTTACACCGGCAATAAATCCAACAAAGAAATTATATTCGAAGAACTGCTTCTGCTTTATTTGGAAAATAGCAATCCGGCAACCGCTGCACTTGAAGAACTTTATTCTAATAAAACCTTAATTGAAAAAACAAAGTACCTAACATTCGTCCAATCTACGGAACTTTTTTTTTCAAATGAAAAACCATTTGGAAAGGAAAACCTTTCACTTATTTCATTTCTTAAAAAACCGATACTTGAAAGCCCGCATAGCATTGAAGGACAATTGGAATTCATACGCGAACGATGGGGCATTTATATTAAAGAGAAATTTTTAGATCGCTTGTTAAGCGGTAAAGATTTAATAATAGAAGACTTCCGTTTATTTCTACAACACGGCGGATTCGATAAGCCAACCCCTCCTGTCCCGGTCTATGATAGTGACTATTTTAATAAGCTTAAATCAAGACTTGCTTCGGGTGAAACTTTATCAGAAATAGAAAGGCAATATTATAATTCGGAAATTGAAAAATTTACTCAAGACATTGATTGGATGCCGAAGGTTGTAATGATTGCCAAGAACAGTTATGTATGGTTAGATCAACTTTCTAAAAAATATAGACGTCTGATTAACAGGTTGGATCAAATACCGGATGAAGAATTAGATAAGTTAGCAAATTGGAATTTTACTGCACTTTGGTTAATAGGAATTTGGGAACGTAGCAGCGCATCGCGCAAAATAAAACAACTAACGGGTAATCCAGACGCGGCTCCCTCAGCATATTCATTATTTGATTATATAATTGCAAGCGAACTTGGAGGAGAAGAAGCATTTCAAAATCTTAAACATCGTGCCGGACAACGAGGAATTAGATTAGCCAGCGACATGGTACCAAACCATACGGGCGCCTATTCAAAGTGGGTTATTGAGAAGCCCGGGTATTTTATTCAAACTGATATGCCGCCATTTCCCAATTATACTTTTTACAGTCCCAATCTTTCAGACGACAGCCGAGTTGAGATAAGAATTGAAGATAGATATTATACACGGGAAGATGCCGCTGTAGTATTCCAAAGACGTGATACAATGACAGGATCTGTTAGATACATTTATCACGGTAACGACGGGACACACATGCCCTGGAACGATACTGCACAACTTAACCTGCTTAATCCTGAAGTTAGAGAGTCATTGATTCAAACTATTCTTCATGTTGCGAAGAAGTTCCCGATCATAAGGTTTGATGCAGCGATGACTTTATCAAAAAAGCATTATCAACGATTGTGGTTTCCGGAGCCAGGAACCGGCGGTGCAATTCCGTCGCGTTCTGATTATGGAATGACACGGCATGCTTTTGATGAAGCAATGCCAGAGGAATTCTGGCGTGAAGTAGTTGACCGTATTAATTCTGAGATGCCAAACACGCTGTTGCTTGCGGAAGCTTTTTGGCTAATGGAAGGTTATTTTGTCCGTACACTTGGGATGCACCGCGTATACAACAGCGCATTCATGCACATGCTGATGAAGGAAGAAAATAATAAATACCGAGAGCTGATAAAAAATACTTTAGATTTTAATCCTGAAATTCTAAAACGTTACGTTAACTTTATGAGCAACCCTGATGAAGAAACTGCCGTTAATCAATTTGGAAAAGGAGATAAATATTTCGGCGTTGTAATATTAATGATAACCCTTCCCGGGCTTCCAATGTTTGCGCACGGTCAAGTAGAGGGGTTTTCAGAAAAATACGGAATGGAATATAATCGTGCATATTACGATGAGTATTCAGATGAGAATTTAATTAGACGACATGAAGCAGAGATATTTCCGTTAATGAAAAGAAGATCGTTATTCAGTCAGGTTGCTAACTTTGAA
>JAJYOQ010000088.1 GCA_021796135.1 Bacteroidota bacterium | reverse complement strand
ACTCCGGAAAGATTCGATTTTTCATCCGGAGGTAAAATTGTGACTGAGGCATTATAACTTAAAGGATAAACAAGCCAAAGTATTAGGAAAAGGAAAATCGTCCCGAAAATAGTAACCCGGAAAATCGATCTTCTATTTGCAAGAATAATATTTAATATATCGTGGTAATTCAATTTTATTTCCTTGTTGCAACGATAATTGCGACCGTCGCAGCAATGACAGATGCGACTTCACCTACGACTTGGAGAGATGTGGTGAACACATCCCAAAATTTAGGACCTGGAGGATTTTCCGGTACCCATATTTCATCTCCGGGATTTAATGATGTCTCATTTGAAGCATAGAGCCATTCACCGGTATTTGCTCTCACAACTCTAACATCATTTTCTTTGGCGCGCCAGCCGAACCCGCCGGCTAATCTTATGTAATCATTCACTTTTAATTTTTTATCATATATTATATTACCGGGGTTTACTACCTGACCGATTAACGTAATATAATTTTTAGCTTCGGGTACATCTATAACATCCCCTTTTTTCAAGATAATGTCATCTGATTCATCATTCTTTCTAAACAGATCAACAAAATTTACGTCAACTCTGCCGGCTCTTTCACGAGATTTAGCTTTAAAATAATCATACTCATCGTCGGTCATATCCTTACGGGGAATCTGCTTTATCCTTTCGTATTCAGGATCATATTCAACCGTGCCCATAGTACGGGTCAAAGCAGCATCCTCTAAAGAAGCATTTTTCTGAAAACCCCCGGCTTCATTAATTATTTCTTTTAAAGTAGATTTGCCTTCAGTAATTTTATAGAAACCCGGATATTTTATCCAGCCCCTTAACTCAACATATCTATATATATAGTAATAAGGCAGCCGTCGTATGAAAATTTGATCATTATTTTCCAATAAAATATTATTCGAAATCAGCTCATCATTTGAATAGTAAAAACTCTTTTGATTTCGTTTCTGATCATCGAACCTAACAATTTCAATCGTATCAGTTCTCGCCCTGCTTAAAAAACCGCCTGCAATTTTAATTAAGTTTTCGGCAGACTCTCCGGGAACAAATTCATAGATTCCGGGATACTTGACCTCTCCTTCAATAGTAACAATCTTATCGACTTTATCAACTATTACAGCATCGCCCTCCTGCAGAATAGGATTGTCGGTTTTATCTGCAAACCTTAAAAAAGATAATAAGTCATATTTCTTTTTGGAACCGTTTATATGAACGATCTCAATATTGCGAATGTCAGAAGTTTTTCTTAAACCTTGAGAAGAAGCGATTAAGTCCATAAGTCTTGCATTCCCGGGTAAAATAAAGGTCGATGCATTTTTCACATCACCCAGTAAAGAAACTTTTATTCTCTTCAATTCAATCAGAGAAATAAATATATCGACATTTTTAAAATAATTATTTATAGCAGAACGGATTTTCTCCTTAGCTGCGGTCAAAGAATTATTGCTAAGATTTATTAATCCAATTTTTGGAATAATAACACTTCCCTCTTGATTAATCTGTAAGGAATAATCAGCTTCGCGTATACCGCTGATAGATATGAACAATCTATCGCCCGGACCAACAATATATTCATCGGGATTTATACTTCCGTCGCTTGCGGAAGTAATAAAATTCTGTACATTTAAAGAATCCCTGATAAGTAAGGAATCTCTTTCCTGATAATTAGGTAAATTCTGAGAGAATAGTAAACTCCCCCCACTAAAAAGGAAAGCGATTAAGATTGTAATAAATCTCAATTTTCGGTTCAGCCCAATTCTTATATATCTAAAGTTAAACGACATTATTACTCAAAATTAGTAAAACTAATATATACTTCAAATCCTTAAAGTTATTTTTCTAAGGGTCAAGACGCTTACAAATAAGCCCAATAATGGTCCTATAGAAATTACCACAGCAGCATAATAAATATTATAACGACCAAGAACCTCATTAAGGGGTAAAATGTTATGAAAGTAAGACTCAATTATTTTAAAAAAGATAAGCACAATGGCACCTGATAAAAAGCCGGTAAAAATACAGTTAAGAATAATCGGTATTTTGATAGTTGAAAGTTTAGCCCCGACTAATTTCATCGTTTCCATTTCCTCATATTTTGCATTTACTATAAGTTTTACCGTACTATATACTATATAAATTGAGATGAATAGCAAAATAAAAGTAATAGCAAAAACATATTTTTTAATGTTGGAAAGGTATTTTAAGATTTTGTAAATGAACTCCTGCTGGAAAACTACCTCGTCCACCCCGTTAATTTTCGACAACGATGACGTAATTTTAGAAAGAGAATCTTTATTTACAAAGTTTCCCTTCAAAGTAATTGTAAAAGATGAGGGCAGCGGATTATAATCAAGCAATTTTCTAAAATCTTCGCCGGTTTGTTTTATAAAATTATTAGCAGCCTGTTCCTTGCTGATGTAGTCAATTGTGCGAATGAATTTATTTTTTTGAATAGAAGATTTAATTTGCTGAATTGAACCGGTAGAAAGTGAATCTTTAAGGAATATATTGATATTAATGTTTTGTTTCAGATTATTTTGCAGCTGATCGGAAGCTCTGATTGTTAAAAGAGAAGCAGATATTAGGGTAACCGAAATACTGATAGAAATCAGCGATAGGACAAAAGAAGATTTAGCTCTTTTGATAAGTTTTAGTGATTCTTTAGCCCAAAAATAAACCATAACATCTTTTTATTGTTTTTACATCTTAAATTTAATTAAAAATAAACGTATAGGGAAATAAAGAGAAAAGACCGGCATCATTTTATTTCAAAAGTATATATCTCACCATCTTTGCTTTGGAAGACCTTTTTCATAACAGCGAATTCTTTTAACTCATCCAAAGAAAATAGAAATTTCCGGTCAATATTATTAAACCAAACGAGGCAAATTTTATTATTACCATTCCAAATATTTCCCGAGCCGCTATTTAAGGTCAAAAGTTGAGGCGAATTATAAAAAGTTCTTGCCGGACTCCATTTAGTTTCCCTGTCAGCATACAAATAAACAACTTCAGGTACATTGCTAAAAAAGGAATAACCTGTAATTGATCTATTATTATTTAGAAAATTAATTATGGAATTATCCTTCCATTTCTCACGACCGAACACCAGCCCCGAATGTTTTGAATATTCTTTAACGTGATAAATGGATTCCATTAATGGGTACTTTAGCCAATAAACTAAAGCAAGCAGTAACAGGAAAGAAATAATTTTATGATATGGAAATTTTTTGAACCATAAAAGTAAATAATCGATAAAGATTAAAATTAAAAACGTCACCGGCACAAAAACCGGAGACAATAATCTGTTAGCAATTTTATCGTAAGCAGTAGTAGTGGAAGAAATAACAATAAAAGCCGAATACAAAATTACTAAAAGGACAATCGGACCAAAACGGTCAATTACCATATTCATTCTGCCCGATTTATAAATTAATAATAAAATAATCAGAATAAAGACAGTCATTATGAACATGATGAAAGCTAATTGCGGCAATTTAATTTGGAAAGGCATAAACCATCTAAACACAGAATTAAAAAAGAACATTAAATTATCCGTGAAATTATAAGATGATGCAGCACGCTGTCCGACAAAAGAGCCGGAAGTCAGGAAGTTTCTCATTATCCACACAGCAGCAGGAGAAATTGAAATCGAAACAAAGATTAAAAGATGCAGCAATTTCTTTTTTAAATTTCCATTACCCCAAAGCATTATACTTAGGAAGCCCGTAAGAATTAAAATAATTCCCACATAACGGGTAAGACAAGCTAAACTGACCGATATAGATAAATAAACTAGATGTGTAACACTTCCCTTTTCCTTATACTTATAAATGGCAAGCAGATAAAGCAGCACAAGTAAAATGAATAAAGATTCAGATAAAGCCAATAAAAAAATCTGGATAAAAACGAAAGAGATGAGAATCGAGATAGACCCAATAATAGCTAGCGGAAACGAATTCAAAATCTTCAAAAGTGATAAACCGGAGAGAAAGATTACAAGTCCGAATAGTAAAGCATTAATATATCCGGCTGAAATCAACGGATCAACACCGGACAATATTTTTACAATTGCCAGAATAAAGGGATATAAAGGCGGCTGGAGGATGTAATTATAACCGTCATATCCCACGAAACCTGTACCATCCGCAATATGACGGGCGACCGAGACATAATACACAGAATCAGATAATAAGCCAATTCCGTATAGACTGGACAGAAACAGAATAATGCCGAAACCTAAAAAAGCTATAACGGCAATCGGGATTTTATGTATGGATTTATAATTCAAAAAGGATTTTTATAAATATTTAGCAATTCAAATATATTATAATTACCAAAATGAAAAATAAATATTTAGAAAAAGAGCTCTAAGGATCGATTAGCGGTCAAGAAGACTATGATTCTTCTGTTCATTTTTCTTATCACGTTTAGCAGCTTTTTTTTCCTTCATAGTCTTAGCAGGTTCTTTTTTAGAATTTTTTTTGGTATCCTGTGACTTACTCATAATGTTACCTCTGATGATAGTTGATAATTAGTTGCCGAATATATTCATAATACAAGTTATGTATCGAATAGTTAGAAAACAATCGCTCTAAAGGATGAGAATATTATTTTGATAATAAAAAATAAAATAATAAATTATATCAATTAGATTTTATTTCGCCACCGCGTTTATCGCAACGAGTGGTTTTATATTTGCTTTCTGCTCTCTTATTAAGGTCAATATGAAATATTCGACTAAAGTTAAAAATTTGTTTTTACCTTCAAGGTTTCGTGATGAAGAAGGAAAGCGAATTATCCTTATCTTATATATTGTCCCCATCTTAAGCCGTTTGATTTTTTTGTTATTGTATAGAATTATTCAGCATTCTGATAATTTATCAATGCCTTTGGATTTAGTTACAGTTATTGCAGCAGTACTGATTATTTCGTCTTTTTTAATCCGTTTTATCCCTTATGATTTAATTGCAAGTTTTTCCCTTAAAAAGGAAAAAGAATTAAGTGATTCAAAAGAAAGCTATCGTATTTTATTTGAAAATGCTAATGATGCAATTTTCATTATGGACGGTAATAAATTTATCGAATGTAATTCAAAAGCTTCCGAAATGTTGGGATGTAATAAAGATAAAATTATAGGTGAAACACCTTTGAAATTTTCCCCATATCTTCAACCTGAAGGAATGTCCTCTGAACAAAAGGTCTTGATTAAAATTAAAACTGCTTTTGAAGGAATTCCTCAAAGATTTGATTGGCAGTATATAAGGGGCTTGGATCAATTGTTTGAAGCAGAGATCTCTTTAGCCAGATTTGACTTAAATGGTAAGGTATTTTTACAAGCAATTGTTCGGGACATTACCGAACGAAAAAATTTTGAGGCGGCATTAAAACTTTCTACACAAAAACTGAGATCTTTATTTGAATTTGCTGCCGACCCAATATTACTGCTCGATTTTGAGGGAAATTTTATTGATGTAAACATGGCTGCATGTGACCTGATTGGATATAGTAAGGAACAATTTAAGAAATTAAATATTCTTAATCTTAACCTCCCCGAACATCAACATAAAGTTAAAGAAAGATTTATTAAATTAGCTGAGAATAACGAGTCCATCTTCGAAACTTATCTCATTACTCGCGATGGGAAAAAAATCCCTGTTGAAGTTAACGCAAAAACAATTGAATATGATCAAAGGAAGCTCGTCATTGCAATTCATAGAGATATTACGAAAAGAAAGATAATTGAAGAAGAAAATCTGAAAAATCAACTTTTTGTCAAACGGATAACCGAGCAGTCTCCTGATATTATCTATATTTATGATGTAATCGAAGATAGGAATGTTTATACTAATAAAGATATCGGTAAAATGCTTGGCTATATAGAAGGTGAAATTCCCAATGATAATAAATTTTTTGAAAGATTAATGCACCCGGATGACTTAAAACAATTTTCCAGATATTATGAATTGATTAAGGAATGGGAACATGAATATGTTTTTGAATTTGAGTATAGATTGAAGGATAAAAAAGGCGATTGGAGATGGTTTGTCGGTAAAGAAAAAGAATTTAGCAGGATAGAAAACGGTGAAATTATTTCAATTATCGGAACTACCAGAGAAATCACCGAAAAGAAAAAAACAGAAGAAATATTAATTCAGTCAGAAGAACAATTTCGTTCTGTTTGGGAGAATTCATTTGATGCTATGCGGCTTTGTAATGAAGATGGAATTATCATTAAAGTCAATGAAGCTTTTTGTACTCTATTTGAAATGCCTAAAGAGAAAATAGAAGGTTTCATCTTTGATATTACATATCTGCCGGACGAACATTCACGTGAAAAATTTAGAGAAAATGTAAAATCCCGTAATGTACAGCAGCATTATGAGACTAAGCTTGATTTATGGAATAACAAAATTTACTGGGTTGAGATTTCAAATTCATTTGTGGAAATAAAAGGAAGACCAACTTTATTGCTGAGTATTTTTAGAAATATTACAAACAGGAAAAAGGCAGTGGCAGAATTAATTGCTGCAAAAGAAAATGCTGAGCTCTCAAATAGACTTAAGGACGCATTTATTGCGAATATTTCTCATGAGATAAGAACACCCCTAAACGGAATACTCGGGATGAATAGTCTGATCAAAGATTATCTAAGCGGCTATATTTCAGGAGAAGTGGAAGAATATTTTAATGGAGTTGAGAATTCAAGCCGTCGCTTAATTAGGACAATAGATTTGATATTAAATTTTTCAATGATGCAAATTGGCGATTATAAAATGGATCTCCAATCTCTCGACTTGGAATTAATCTTATTAGAATTAATAGATTTATTTAAAAAGGAATATAATTCAAAACCTGTTACTCTGACTTATGATAATCAATATGGAGATGTTACAATATTAGCAGATGAATATTCAATTACTCAATCATTATCTCATTTAATTGATAACGCAATTAAATTTAATGATAAGGGAATTGTTAGAGTAACTTTATATAAAGATGAACACAAAAATATTAAGATTGATATTGCTGATAATGGCATCGGAATGTCGGATGAATTTTCAAAACATCTTTTTGAACCTTATACACAGGAAGCAACAGGATATGGTAGAATTTATGAAGGAGTTGGAGTCGGTCTTTCATTAGTTAAAAAGTTTCTGGAATTGAACAATGCCCAAATTTCAGTTAAAAGCAGACGAAATGAAGGTACAACTTTCACAATCAACATAACTAATTTAGTTGTCGATTCAAAAAAGAAAAGTGATATAATTACACAAAATGACAATAATACTGAAAAGGATATTCCGGTTCCGAAAAAAAAAGATCGGTTAAAAGTATATACAATTCTTCTAGTTGAAGATGAAGCAATGAATAGATTTTTTGTAAATACAATTCTTAAAGAAGAATATAACATATTGTCTGCTACCTCGGCTGAAGAATCCGATATCATATTAAAAGAAAATAAAGTTGACATTATTTTAATGGATATATCAATTAAAGGAGAAAAGAACGGTATTATATATACCAAGGAATTAAAGTCCTCTAAAGAATTTTCACATATACCGATAATAATTGTAAGTGCACATACATTTGAGTCAGACAAGAAAAACAGCTTAGAATCCGGTTGTAATGATTTTCTTACAAAACCATTTACGCAAAAAGACTTATTAAAAATTATCAGGAAATTTCTTCGATAGGGAAAATAATAAGCGTTTATCTTTTCTATTGTTAAATTTTAGATGAAATTTAATGAATAAAATTACTTACAAACTATTTAGCTGCTTTTCAAGAATTAAAAATAATAGTTGAGAATTATCATGCTTTCCCCGAATAAAATAAACAAACCCTTTAGTTTTAGAAATTCCATAAATAAAAGATCAATTTGGTTGCTTGAACGAAAAAGGATTTGGCTGGCTTTGAGCATATTAATTGTGGGATTATTGTTGACATTCATTATTTCGCTTAAGATAAAGCAGCAAGTCGAAATGCAGGCTAAAAAAGAATTTGATTTCGCTTGTAAAGAAATTATAAATAAAATTACAAACAGACTTGACGATCAGACTCAATTACTTAGAAGCCAGGCAGCTTTATTTAAATTAAAAGATAATATAAGCAGAAAAGAGTGGAAAGAAATATTCACTTTTGAAAAGATTTCAAAAAAACTGCCGGGCATATTAGGAGTTGGGTATTCAATGATAATTCAACCGGGTCAAATATTAAAACATGAAAAAGAAACTCAGAAAGAAGGATTTCCCGATTATTTAGTATATCCTAAAGGTAAAAGAAATATTTACACCTCTATAATTTTCCTTGAACCATTTTCAGGAAGGAACCTTCGAGCATTTGGATATGATATGTACTCCGATTCTGTTCGAAGACACGCTATGGATTTATCCAGAGATTATAATGTTTCTGCCTTAACCGGCAAAGTAATTCTCGTCCAGGAAAATAATGAAGACAGGCAAGCAGGATCTCTTATTTATGTTCCGGTTTATAAAAATAATATGCCGATAAATACAATTCAAGAACGCCGGCTTGCTATAAAAGGTTGGGTTTATAGCCCATATCGAATGAATGATTTAATGAATGGAATTCTTGGGGGATATGGAACAATCGAAAAGGAAAATATACATTTAAAAATATTTGATAATTCATCTTTTAGCGGGAATTCTTTGCTATATGATAGTAAGAAACTAACAGTTACAAAGACGTTAAATCCTTCATTATTTTCACTTGATACATCGATTACCTATTATGGTCACAAATGGTATTTGAATTTTTCACAATATGATCAAAATACATCAAGATTAAATTATAGCCAGGTTTGGATTTCCGGAATAGGCGGCTTAAGCGTTAGCCTATTATTATTTTTTCTCTTTATCTCTTATAGTACCTCCAATATAAAAGCTTATAAACTAGCAGAAACATTAACAAAGGACTTAAGTGACAGCGAAGAGCGATACCGTCTTGTAATGGAAAATAGTCTAGACGGGATTATACTTGCAGTTTCTCGCGGACCAATATATTTTGCAAATCAAGCTGCTTGTGTAATGCTCCGAATGACCGAAAAAGAGATCTGTAATTTGCAAAGAAATCAATTTATTGATTTCGATGACCCTCGCTTTGAGAAATTCGTTTCAGAAAGAAGGTTGACCGGCAAAGCAAAAGGTGAAATATCTTTGATTAGAAAAGATGGTTCTAAATTCGACGCAGAGGTTTCATCTTCCGCATATACAGATAGCCAAGGTCAGCTTAAATCCGGTATGTTTATCAGAGATATTTCAGAACGGAAAAAAGCAGAACAAGAAACCTTAAACAACCACAAATTACTGCGATCAATAATTAATACGTCACCTGATGCAATAGGAGTATTTGATACAAACGCTAATATTACATTAATGAACAATGCGGCTGCAGAAACATTTGGATATGAAACATCAGATGAAATGATAGGTAAAAGCGCCCTTGACTTCTTTTTACCCGACGAGCAAGGAAAAGCTGTTGACTTAATTAGCAGAATATTCAAATTCGGAGTAGTTAAAAATGAAGAGTTTGTCCTATTAAAAAGAAATAAGGATAAATTTTTCTCTGAATTTAGCTGTGGAGCTTTGTTCAATTCGGAAGGGATCCCAAATGGCATAGTAGCAATTACTAGAGATATTTCCGAAAGGAAAAAAGCTGAGAATACATTAAAAGAAAATGAGTCTAAATTACAAGCAATTCTTGATAATTCGCGCGATGCAATTGGAGTTCACATAAACGGATTTTGGGAATTGTGCAATAATGCAGCGGTAAAACTTTTTGGAGTTTCTTCCCCAAATGAATTAATAGGGAAACCTATTCTTAATGTTATTGCTCCAAGTGAGAAGAATCGGATTTTGGATTATATAAGTAAAAGAGATGCAAATATTTATGCGCCAAAATCGTATGAAACTCGCGGCATTCGCTCTAATGGAAATGAATTTGATATGGAAGTTACATTATCATCTTATAAAATTTTTAATAAACTAAACGTTCTTGTTATTTTACGAGATATTTCCGAACAGAAGGCTGCAGAATTAGCTCTGAGACAAAGTGAGGAAAAATTTTATAAAGCCTTTAATAATTCTCCATTAATATTAAGTTTATCCGAGATAGAAAGTGGAAAGTTAATAGAAGTAAATGAAACTGCTTGTCAGGTTTCCGGATATTCAAGAGAAGAAGTATTGGGTAAAACCTCGACGGAGATCGGGTGGATTGACAGTCGGGACAGGAATAAAATTAAAGAAATAATTCAAAAAGAAGGACGTATTGATAGATTAGAACTTAATCTTCATGCAAAAAATGGGAATGTCATAATAGCTGAATATTCAGCAACTATTATTGAAATAAAGGATAAAAAGTTTATTCTTTCTATTTCAGATGATATAACAAAAAGAAAAAAGGATGAAGAACAGTTAAAAACATTGAATGAGCAACTATTGGTTTCACGAAAGAACTTGGAAGACAATTTAGCTCAAAAGAAGATTTTGATTGATGAATTAACAACCGCAAAGGGAAATCTTGAAAGGTTGAATCTTGAAAAGGATAAATTCTTTTCAATCATAGCTCATGATTTACGCAGCCCATTCCAGGGATTTATTGGATTGACAGAGATATTTTCTGAAGATATTGACATTTTAGATAAAGATGAATTATCTACATTAAGCAAAGAAATGAATAATAATGCTCAAAATCTTAACAAACTGTTGGAGAACCTATTGTTATGGTCACGCATGCAGCAAGGATCAATTAATTTTTCTCCCGAAGAGATTAATTTGGAAGAAGTCGTTAACAATAATATTGAAATTCAAATGACAAAAGGAGAGCAAAAAGATATTAGGTTTAATACAAAGATAGGCGCTAACGAAATAGTATTCGCTGATAAGGAAATGCTAAATTCAATTTTACGTAATTTATTGTCAAATGCTTTAAAATTTACTAATAGAGGCGGGAACATAATTATTAGTACAAAAAAAGCTGACAATAATATGGTTGAAATATCTATTATAGATTCCGGCATAGGAATGGACGCAGATCTAATAGCTAAACTATTCCAATTGGATAAGAAAGTAGGTCGCCTCGGCACAGAGGGTGAGCTAAGCTCAGGTTTAGGATTATTGCTATGCAGAGAGTTCGTAGAAAAGCACGGAGGTAAAATTTGGGTCGAAAGTGAAGTCGGGAAAGGAAGTAAATTTTCTTTTGTACTGCCAATTTTTGGATAAAAATAATATTATGGTTTTCCCTTCTTTGAATATCTGGAATAATGCTTTTTACTTGTACTCTTCAGTGTTTATATGAAAACTGAAGCAAAACAGAATCTGTACCTAAACTATTGAAATGTAATTAATCATAATGTATATTTTGTATGATAGCAAGCTAAATTTATTTAAATTATATTTTTAGGAGTTATTATGAAATACTTCAAGATTGCACCCGCATTTTTATTCGTTTTTATCTTTATTGGAATTAAGTCCTATTCTTATGCGCAAAGTTCACCAGTTTTATATTTTTGTGAAAAATATGATAGTGATCTTGGTGAAATAGGTATAAGCGATCGATTTACTACGGGTTACCTGACCGTTATGGTAAAGTCCAATACCGCATTAGGTCTTAAAGATTGCTTTATCCAGTTCGATAAATATAATTTTAGTACGGGAAAATTCGAGTTCTATAAAAGATTCAAATACAATATTGATCCTGATATGAAATACGTATTCTTTGCAAAAAATGAAAGCAGCGATCTTAAATTTGAAGAACCGGGATTTTACAGGGTATACTTATATTTATCGAACTGGATAAAGCAATC
>JAJYOQ010000623.1 GCA_021796135.1 Bacteroidota bacterium | reverse complement strand
GGAACCCTGCTTGATGTTTTAGTGGCTAATTCAAATTATACCAACGCTCAAACCAGTTTAATTAATGCCGAGTTTCAATATATTGTACTGAATCAGCAGCTAAAATATTACTTAGGCGTCCTTAACTATCGGCAATATGAATAAAAATTAAATTAGGAGAATATTTCAAATGGCAAATGATAAACAAAAAAAATCAAAGAAAAAGAGAATAATAATATTTTCTACAATTGGAGTGCTAGTAATTGCTCTTGCTTTAATTGCATTTCTTGGAGGGAAAAGAGATGAAATAGTTCCTATCCAAATAGAAAAAGCTTCTATAAGGACTATTACTCAAAGTGTAACAGCAACCGGTACACTAGACCCGGAATTTAAAGTTGTAATTACTCCGGAAGTAACAGGCGAAATTGTTGAACTGCCGGTTAAAGAAGGCGACTTTGTTAAAAAAGGGCAGCTTCTTATAAAAATAAAGTCAGATGCTTATCGCGCTCAAGTTCAGCAGTCTGAAGCAAGCCTTAATTCCGCTAAAGCTACTCTTTCGATGAACAAAGCACAGCTTGATAAAGTTACATCGGACTATAATAGAGCTAAAGAGCTTCGTGCAAAAAATCTTGCAAGCGATTCTGATCTTGAAACAGCAAAAAGCGCTTACCTTTCAGCTAAAGGTGCGTATGAAGGTGCGGAAGCACAAATTGCTCAAATGCAGGCAGCTTTAAAAGTTCAATTAGATCAATTAAGTAAGACATCTATCTATTCACCAATGACCGGTACGGTAAGCCAACTGAATGTTGAACTTGGAGAGAGAGTATTAGGAAGCGGTTTCAGCCAGGGAACAAATGTTATGACTATCTCCGACCTGAAAAGTATGCTCGCCGTTGTTGATGTTGATGAAAATGATGTCGTATTAGTTTCGCTAGGCGATACTGCTAGAATTAAAATTGACGCTTTCGGAGATAAAGTCTTTAAGGGAATAGTTTATCAAATAGGCAATAGCGCACTAACTACAGGTACAAGTACGCAGGATCAAGTAGTTAACTTTGAAGTTAAATTAAAGTTCGTGGATTTTGATAATAAATTTAGACCTGGAATGTCTTGTAATGCAAGTATTGAGACAAAAACTCTGAATAACATTCTAAGTGTTCCGATTCAAAGCGTTACGGCAAGAAGCAATATGTCTGAAGCGAAACAAGCTCAAAATACAGGTCAGGATAATCAAGCAAAGAAAAAAGATAACGGGAATAAAATTCAAGAAATTGTTTTTGTCGTAAATAAAAATAAAGCAAAAGCAGTTAACGTAAAGACAGGTATTAGCGACGATAATTATATTCAGATAATTGACGGATTAAAGCAAGGTCAAGAAGTTGTTACCGGAAGTTATAAAGCAATATCTACAGACTTACATGACGGCTCTGATGTTAAGGTAGAAAGCAAAAGTAAGATGTACTCTAAACAATAAAACTTAAGTTTGGAATTTAAGATGAACATAATAAATATTGAACATATTGCTAAAATTTATCAAGTCGGTACGGAAGAAGTTCATGCACTTCGAGATATATCATTGAATATTGATAAACATGAATATGTCGCTATAATGGGTCCTTCAGGTTCTGGCAAATCTACTCTGATGAATATGCTCGGATGCCTGGATACTCCGACGTCAGGGAAATACGAATTTACAGGAGTGAGCGTTAGTGAAATGTCTGACAACGATCTTGCAAAAATTAGAAACAGAGAAATCGGATTTGTCTTTCAAACTTTTAATCTTTTAGCCCGGTCCGATGCGCTGCATAATGTAGAACTTCCTTTGATTTATGCCGGTCTCCCGTCTGTCGAAAGAAAAGAACGTGCCGAACAAGCTTTGATAGACGTAGGGTTAAAAGAGAGAATGCACCATAAACCAAATGAGCTTTCAGGAGGACAACGTCAGCGTGTCGCGGTTGCACGTGCATTAGTGACAAGACCTTCGATTATTCTTGCCGATGAGCCGACCGGAAATCTTGATTCTAAAACCGGTGAGGAAATTATGCTTTTATTCAACGAAATTTATGAAAAAGGTAACACTATTATTATAGTTACTCACGAAGAATATATTGCGGAACATGCCGCTAGAATTATTAGAATTAAGGATGGATTAATTGAATCTGATTCACCTGTAGCAAATCGCTATATACCGAAGTTACATCCAGCGGTGAGTCAGTAACTCATGTTACTCGACAATCTTTGAAATACCTGTCTGCCGCCAGGCTTGCCTGCCGGCAGGCAGGTTGGAATAGTGGAGTGATGGAATCGACTAATTTTTCCAATTATTCCAATACTCACAATTGAAATCCTGAGTAAGGCAAATTAGTAACTCAAGTTGACCGCCGCTGAAGATAAGCCGTTAAAACGACTGATTTATAGTGTTTGAATAAAGCAGCCCACGACTTCAAGAGGCTGTGTGAAAATTCAAAAGTGATGAATAAATATTCCAATTATTATTATGAAGCTGTTTCTAAAATATAGTGTTTCTGTATTGCCCCGGCATTCATGCCGGGGTAGAGTCACACAAGCAAAACATGGGCTTTAGCCCCATTAGTGCTATTTATGTGGCTAAAGCCAATATCATTTTTTGTTGATTAAATCCCCGCCATAAATGGCGGGGCAATTGATGAATAAATTTTAAGTAATAAAAATTAAAATGGCTTATACAAAAATATTAATATTTATTCTTTGAAAACTAATTTTCACACAGCCT
>JAJYOQ010000622.1 GCA_021796135.1 Bacteroidota bacterium | reverse complement strand
ACCCGTTGAAATGAAAATATTTTGATGCTGAAACACCCGGAAAAATTGAATGGCATAATCCGGTTTATTATTGGCTGGAAAGTAAATATGAAAAAATAATCTCTTTCTTAAACCGTCATATTGTTCCTACTGTAACCTCAGCTTTTGCTATAGTAATTATAATTATATTAATAGGTGTTCATAATATCGGTACAGAATTTCTCCCTGAGCTTGATGAAGGTGCATTTAACATAAGGTGTTTTTTCCCTGTAGGTATAACTTTAAATGATGCTTCTCAATATTGTAATACCATCAGAAAGGTTATAAGTAATCATAAACAAGTAAATATTGTTCTTACTCAGCTTGGTAGAAACGATGACGGCACTGATCCTTATGGTCCTAACCGATTGGAAATTCTAGTTGGATTAAAAAAATACTCTACCTGGACAAGCGATACTTCTAAAGAAGAGCTGCTATTAAAAATGAAAAAAGAATTATCAGAAGCTGTCCCGAGTGCTGAATTTTCTTTTTCCCAACCGATTCTGGATAACGTGACGGAAGCTGTGACCGGCAGTGTAGCGGACCTTGCAGTACTTATTAACGGCGAAGATCTAAAATTTATGAGAAAGGAAGCTGATTCAATTTTAACGGTCATTAGAAAAATACCTGGTGCAAGTGAGTCTGGTATTGAACAGGAAGGAGATCAGGCTCAATTGACAATTAGAATTGATAGAAATGCTGCTGCAAGATTCGGGATAAATGTTAGTGATATTCAAGAAATGATAGAAGCTGCCATTGGGGGCAAAGCTATAAGCCAGTTATATGATAGACATGGAAGGAGATTCGATATTGTTGTGCGATATTCTCCAAAATATAGAAACTCTATTCAGGCTATTCAACAGATGTTAGTTGCTTCACCAAGCGGGGCAAGAATACCTATGTCGCAGCTAGCTTCCGTAAAACTTATAGATGGTCCCACTATTATTCAAAGAGAAAACGGCGATCGACAAATTTCAGTTAGAACAAATATCAGAGGAAGAGATCAAGGAGGATTTGTAGCTGAGGCTCAGAAAAAAGTCGCTGAAGCCATTCATCTTCCGAAAGGATATTCAATTGAATGGGGCGGACAATTTGAAAATCTTGCTCGTGCTGGAAAAAGATTAGAAGTGGTGATTCCATTGACTATTTTAATAATATTTTTAGTCTTATTTTCAATGTTTAAAAATATTAGACATGTTATGGTAGCAATGTCAAGCATTCCTTTCGCATTAACCGGTGGAATGCTAGCATTATTGATCCGCGGATATAATTTCAATGTTTCAGCCGGCGTCGGATTTATATCTCTCTTTGGAGTATCAATAATAGCCGGAGTACTCTTTGTATCAAGAGCTAATCGATTGGTTGAAGATAACAATTTAAGTATTAAAGAAGCGGCTCATAAAGCTGCTTTAATTCAGTTAAGACCAAATTTGATGACTATGCTATTGGCTTTGTTGGGACTAATACCGGCAGCTCGTGCAACCGGGATCGGTTCAGATATTCAAAGACCTCTTGCTACCGTAATTGTCGGCGGATTATGTTCAGCTCTTGTATTAACTTTGCTAACGCTTCCATCTATTTATATTTTGATTGAGAAAAAAATAATAATAGTAATAGTAATTTGTAATCGAAACTATAATACGGATAATAAAAATGAAACAACAAAAATTCTTTCTTCTTCTGATTTTCTTCCTTTCTCTTTCTATAGTTAAAGCTCAAAGCTTATCTAATAACCATTTAAGCGGTGAATTAAATTTTGATTCAAATTTGGATATAGCGAAACAATATAAAAGTAATATTGTTAACGTTTCTCTCGACATAAATCAAAAAAAATCTCCTTTAATCGCGGGTGTGCTGTCCGGTATTCTTCCCGGCGCAGGCGAAATTTATTCACACCAATATTTAAAAGGCGGCATTTTTATATTGGTTGAAGCTGCATCAATTGCTACCGCTTTAATTTATACGAGAAAGGGTAACAATCAAACCGTTTCGTTTCAAAATTATGCAAATCAAAACTGGAGCGTTGCTAAATATGCTGCCTGGTCGCTTCAGCATTCTGCGGATATTAATCCAAATGTTAATCCGTCTAGTTACAATGTTTTCCCGGGTGTCGATTGGACAAAGTTTAATTCTAATACAAACTGGAATCAATATAATGGCGTCGTCAATCGAAGTGAATTAAACAGATTAGAAAGTGATTTAAGCGGGGGATACTCTCATGAGCTTGCCGAATATGGAACACAGGACTATTATGAAATCATCGGCAAGTACCCTCAGTTTAGCCATGGCTGGTCGACGGCAAATTTTAACGATACGGATTTTCACATTTTGACGAATCAATTGCTGCTATATGCTCATTCCAGAGGGGTCGCAAATGACTATTATACTACCGGCAACACTGCTGTTCTCGTTCTAATTGCTAATCATTTTTTAAGTATCTTTGACGCTATATGGAGCGCTAACACATATAATAAATCATTGGAGGTCAACTTTAGAGTGAATGATGATAATTTTGGAAATAGGTATGAGCTTACTCCTAAGGTAAATTTTAGTTATAGCTTTTAAATTTATCACGGGAATATAGGAACACGAAGGATACTATTTTTTATAGAGGTTAAATGATTGAAGTACAGATTTTCCTTTATGAGGAAGCGAAAAATAATATTATAATCCCTCACCTAAAAAGTATTATAAATGAAGGACTGATCAACAACTCAGCAAA
>JAJYOQ010000621.1 GCA_021796135.1 Bacteroidota bacterium | reverse complement strand
GCAGACTATTATGGCTAAAACAACAAAAGGTACAAGAAATAAAAAAGCTGAATCAGACAGTTTCATCGCAAAATTTAATTTGGATGAGCTGCTTCCTCAGAAATATCATTTGCTTGCAGTGATATTGGTAATTGTAATTCTTTTTTTAGCATTCTTGAACCCCCTTTATTTTGGTGGGAAGACATTTGAATCTGGGGATATAATTTCAAGCCGAAGCATGGAACCTTATATTATAAATCATACCGATGGCTTTACTCTTTGGAATCCATTAATTTTTTGCGGCATGCCGGCGTATGCAATTGGTACAAGTACTGTTTGGTTCAATGTGATTGCAGATATTTATAACGAAGTACGTATTTTATATACTGATTTATTTGCCGTCAGATATGTTACTTGGACATTTTTTCTAATACTTCTAGGCATCAATTCTTTTTTACTAATGAGGTATATATCAAAAAATACTTTAGTAAGTTTATTCACAGCGGTATCAACAGCATTTAGTACTGGGATAATTGTTTTCTTATACATAGGTCATGTAACTAAACTTACTTCATTATGTATGTTCCCATTAGTTTTTCTTCTCCTTCTTAGAATGAAAGAAAAAATAAGATTAATTGACTTTTTGCTTTTAATAATTATAATTCAGTTGATGCTCCAGGGATTCCATGCGCAAATCATTTTCTATATATTCTTTTCAGTAGCAATTTATTTTATTTATTTTCTAGTACTCTCTTTTGTAAAAAAAGAAAAAGAAAATCAAAGAAATATCTTGAAAAGCATCGGATTATTTTCAACCGCTGCCATTATTGCATTGTTGATTCAAGCTGACAATATTACTCAAATATATCAGTATACACCTTATTCAACCAGGGGCGGTTCAAGCATAGTTGAAAAAACCAAAAGCACTGAAAACCCTTCATCCTCAGAATATTATGATTATCATACTATGTGGTCATTTTCTCCAGGAGAAGTTTTAACTTTTATTGTTCCCTCTTACTATGGTTTCGGTGGTTCGACTTATGAAGGGGCTCTAACAAACAATCAACCTGTAGAAGTGAATACATATTTCGGACAAATGCCATTTGTCGATGTCGCGATGTATATGGGTGTTATTATTTTCATTCTTGGATTATTCGCTGTTATTACTAGATGGCGAGAACCAATAGTTCAGTTCTTTGCGATATTAGCATTTGTCTCTTTAATCATTTCTTTCGGGAAAAATTTTTCATTATTGTTTGATATAATGTTTTACCATCTGCCTTATTTTGACAAGTTTAGAGTGCCCTCAATGATCTTGGTACTTGTTCAACTTAGCTTTCCTATACTTGCAGGCTTGGGTTTGATGAAAATTATTAAATTAAAAGAAATTAAAGATACCGGAATAATTAAGCTCATTAAAAATTCTGCTATTGTATTTTCTATATTGTTTGCCCTTTCTATAGTATTGAAAGGATCTGTTTCAGACTGGTTTATTGGAAGAGTAACTGATTATACTTCCAACATTCAGCAATCTCAACCCCAGATGGCGCAGCAATTTAATGCCTTATCTCAATATATGGCAGATATGTTTACTGGGGATTTATTAGTTGCTTTTGCACTAATTGCAATCACATTTTGGCTTGCACATTCATATATTAATTCTAAAATAAGTAGGGATGTTTTTATTAGTGCCATAATAGTCTGCACAATTTTTGATCTCTTTAGAATTGATTCTCGCGGAGAAAAGTATGTAGATAATCCTAACATTAAGAATATGTTTAATGTACCTGATTATGTGGCTGCGATAAAGAGTCAAAATGATAAGGAGCCTTATAGAATTATCAATATAAAACAGGACGGTTCATTAGGCAGCCTGAATAATAACTCTAATTACAACGCTTATTTTATGCTTGAAGACTTTTACGGATATTCTGGTATTAAGCCAAGATCATACCAGGATCTGATGGATGTAATAGGTCCGGTGAATCAAACTCTTTGGCGAATGCTTAACGTGGAGTATGTGGTCTCCGATCAACAAATCCTTTATCCTGGATTTACTCAAATATTTCAGAAGGGAAAGGAAATTGTATATAAAAATGACAACGCACTTCCTAGAGCTTATTATGTTAATAAAGTTGAATCACTACCAGGCTTAGAAGTGTTGAAAGATATAAAAGCAAATTCTTTTGACCCTAAAAATGTTGCTTTTGTCGATGGCACTATACCTCATGTAAATAAACCTGATTCTACAACTTTTGTTAATATAACGGCATATAAAGATGAATCAGTAGACTTGGATGTGAAAGCAACCGGGAATAATTTTCTTTTTTTTGGTGACACTTATCTACCAACAGGTTGGAAGGCTTATATTGATGGAAACAAAACAATGATTTACAATGTAAATCACGGCTTCATGGGAATTGTAGTTCCTAACGGTCAGCACAAAGTAGAATTTGTTTATGCCCCAGTGAGCTTTTATATAAGCAAATATATAGCATTAACATTAAGTTCGCTGGTAATACTCGGATTAATGATTACTAGCATATTTGAAATCAAAAAATCAAAGTTGCCGGGACCAGCAACTGTAAGTTAGGTGTATAAAATTTATGAACAATTTTGGTATCACAGGAGTTGCCGGTTATATTGCACCGAGACATCTTCAAGCGATTAAAGATACAGGTAATAGATTGATTGCAGCAATGGATCCGCATGATTCGGTGGGGATAATTGATAAATTTTTTCCGAATGCTGCCTTCTTCAC
>JAJYOQ010000087.1 GCA_021796135.1 Bacteroidota bacterium | reverse complement strand
AACCAATGCCGTGAAAGAGTTTTTAATTATAAAGTTCCGTTTTTAATGGTATCAGGATACGATTTGAAAGAAATTAAGCAAACTTTCATTCGAATAAATTCTCTTGGGACACCAATAAGTTCTGCTGATCAAGCCTTTACATTAGCATCTAGCTTTAATCTAAAAGATAAAATTAAACTAATATTTCAGAACTTTAATTCTGGCTTTATTAATTTGCCTAAGGAAGCAATCCTAAGAACCATTGTTTTAATATGGGGAATTGAAACAAAGAGCAGATCAGATAAAACAGATACATTACAATTCGGTATGGATGAAATAAATAGTTTAAGCCGTAAACTTGATAGCAATGTAAATGCCCAAAAAAAGTTTAACAAAATCTGGGGAATATTACAATATTCTTTTGGACTGGCTATCGACTTGTTCATGATGGAATTTAAGCTAAGAGATTATAACGATATCCCTTCTGAAAATATGTTACTAAGTTTAGCTACTTTTTTTTATTATAATAATAATGCACAACCTAGCTCATATGAAAGAAAACAAATAAGAAAATGGTTTTGGTATACTGGTGTTAACAGCAGATATTCTGGTAGGGGTTATGTAAAAAATATTATTAAGGATTTTTTATATTTCAAAAAACTAGGTCAAGGTCGCGGTATCTCTTATGTAATATCCGACAAATTAACAAAATTTGAAATCATCAATTCAGACTATTCATCTTCTTCAAGTATAAATAAAGCCTTTTTTATCTCATTAATGTTAAATGAACCTAAGTATCTTGAAAATGGTAGCAATATCCCATTGTCTAATTATGTCTCATTAAAAAATAAAACTAACAAGCACCACATATTTCCAAGAGATTTCTTAAAAAGAAGAAATGTCGGAAAAAATAAAATCAATTCATTAGCTAATATTTGCTTACTGGTGTTCAAAGAAAATCTTGATATAAGAAATAATCCGCCCGTTACCTATTTAAGTGATTTTAAAAGGAAAAAATATTTTAATAAATTTTTAAGGAGTCATTTAATACCAACCGAAACAAATTCTGGATTGTATGATAAAACAAAAAGTTCTTATCAAAAATTTCTTGATAAAAGAGCTAACTTAATATTAAAAAATTTTGAAAAATTAGCAGGTACTAAACTATTTGAAAGATAAATTATCATATTTTATAAACCAAAAGTCAAAAGAAACAGTACGCTATCTTATTCCTACTTCCTTTACTTGCTGGCAAATAGAATTTTATTTCAGTTAAGGTTATTAATGTTAAAGGGATTGAAATATTGAAAATAATGGAGATATAAAGCAAGTGAAGACTGGCTCAGTTGGAGAAATAATTTCTTTGTTCCGTGATACTGATGGCAGAAAACCAATACTTCTACTTGGTGCGGGTGCATCATACAGATCTGGCATTCCAACTTCTAAAGATGCAGTTTATATGATCGCACGAGCGAGTTATGCTAGATCAATAGGTGCAGAATGGAGAAATTCACAAATTCCACCTACTGATTTTATTCGATATTTGGACCAACAAGATTGGTATAGTAAATTTTCAGCAAATCCACCAGAAGCCTTTCCAACTGCAGTAAAAGAATTATTGAATCCTACCCAATTTAGAAGAGACTTTTTGAAAGAAATGATAAAATATCAGAGGATAAATGAAGGTTATATAAATCTTTCAAAAGTTGTACAGAGAAGATTATGTAATATTATACTTACGACAAATTTTGATTCATTACTGATCGAAAGCTTTAGGAGACAATCTCCGAATTTTCCAGAAATAATAGAGATAAATAAAACTAGTGATGAAACTATAGCTTACGACCCTCTTAAATGTATGATTGTCTACTTACATGGAGCTGTTGAGTATTATACAGATCGGGTACTAGAAGAAGAAACTCAGTTTCTCAGTTCGAATCTCTTACGAAGGATAAGAGGAGATCTAAGTTATAATCCATTGATTGTTATTGGATATAGAGGTGCTGAGAATTCCATTATGAAAAGTCTTTTAATTGATGGTGTTGATGATTGTAGTAAATATCCACATGGGATTTGGTGGTGTCATGTAAACGATAACCCACTTCACCCCAATATACTTGAAATAGGAAAGTCAATAAACAATAACCTGATTACTGTTAAAATTTCTGGATTTGATGAATTAATGGAAGAGATAAATACTGGACTTTCTGATCGTTTTGGGATACCTAATTTAGTTTTTGAAGACAGTCATTTAGAGAATAATGATGAAGGTGATTTTAACTTGGATGAACTTGATCAGTCTTTAATTCTCACTAGTATTAAAGAATATTGTAATCGCCTAAATCTTGACTATGAGGCAATAGGTTTTGAAAATTTTTTATTGCAATTAGGTCTGCTCAGTAAACAAGGTGAAGTACTAACTCCAACGCTTGCTGGATATTTACTATTTGCTACAAATCCAAAGGAAAAAGTTCATTATTCCATTATTCAATTACTTAACGAGTCTACGGGGGAATCCAATATAGTTGAAGGGAATCTGTTAACACAATTCGATAGGATTGTGGAAATTCTCAATTCTAATGAAATGAATCCTATAATTATCATTAAAAAAGGAAAAAAATCAGAAGAGATAAGATCATATTCACCAAAGGCATTGAGGGAATTAATTGTTAATGCATTAGTTCATAGAAATTATTCTTTGAATCGATACACTAAAATTATAATTAAACCAACGCAAGAAATAATTTTTGAAACCCCTGGAGGACTTACAGATAGATTATTACAAAGGGTTCAAAGAGATTCCGAAGGCAGATTTAAGCCTCAAAAAGAATTAAAGGATTATAGAAATTTAGCAATCGCTGATATATTCTGTGGTATTGGATACATGGAAAAAAAAGGCTCCGGTTTAATTGATGCAGAAAGAGAAATGATTGAATATGGAGGTGAAGCTGAATTTAAGATTGATAATGAAAATACAAGTATGATTGCAACACTTCGAATGGCTAAGCTACAAACTTCGAATATTGCAGAACCAATAATTGAAACTGAGATCTATACTACAAACTATTTACCGATTGAAATAATTCCTAAAACATTATTTACTTTTTCGCTAAGCACTCTTCTTGAAGTTAAAGCTTATTTGGCGTCAAATAGTTATGATGACTCTTTAATTTATTATGATGATAGCCATAGTGTTTCTCCTCAAATAATTTCCTTCTTTGACATCAAGTCAATAAGTTCCAAATTAGCTCAAGCAAGTATTTTCCCAAATTTTGAGCCAATCAAACTTGATGAATATCTAAGTAATAAAACAGATAGAAATAAATTTGTAGCATTGTTGAACGAACATTGGCGGGCATATCTTTCTAAGTATAAGGACATCGGTCTTATCATAGATCCAGAGAGGTCTCATAAGAGAGCCTATTTTGTTCTTACTAAGAATGAAAGTAGTAGGATAATAACTTATAAATCTGAAACTGGAAGAAAATCCTCCCGTAATGTTGTAAAGAAAAGAGAAGGTAAAAGAATGACTTTTTGTGAAAATGAAGGTTTTAACTATTCATTTGAACAAATCGGAAATGAATGGTTTTTAAGAATTAAGCCATTCTATATGTTCACGAGGGAAGATGGTCAAACCCCATTAACTGGTTTTAGAAGATCAAAATTGTCAACAAGAAGAATAAAGTTTGATAAGAATAAAAATGTAAGAGAAGACTTAATTTTCTGGGCAAAGATATTTAGCGAACATCAAAGTGTATTTAATATAGGCTACAATGATGAGCAAAGGCTTATTATTAATTCAAATTTTTTGGAATGTGAGTCAACTTATATTGAAGATATAAATGATTAAAATAGATATTAAAAATTTAGTTGAACCGCAGCTTGAGTTTGGTCAAGGTTACAAGAGTCCATTTGTAAAAGATTCACTTTTGCAAGGATGTGGACCATATGCTTCTAATTTATATCGTGGTATTAAAACAATTAATCTTGGTTTGGTTTGCTTAGATGAAAATGAATTGCAAATCAGAAAATGGATAGATTCATTGCATACAAACTTAATTGCAGATGAAAATAATTATAAACGCTTCAAAGAGTTCTCTGGAGTGGAAAAAACACTTAAATGCCGATTTGAATTGAATACTAATAGTATTAGAAAATTGAATAAAGATTATTTCGGCAAACTTGGTCCAATTCCAACGCCTGTCATGTTTGATTTTATATTAAATAATTATTTGGAAAACATTGAAAGTCTTTTAAGTGATCAAAAATTAGACTGCATTATAGTATACTTTCCAGAAGAAGTGGCTTCTTTAAGAATGGCAAATAATCGTTTGAGTTATGAAGAAAAAATTGTCTTAGAAAGATTACGACAAGAAGATGAAAGCAATCAGTTAGATCTTTTTGAATCTTCAGAGAACCAAACTAAAATACGAAAATATTTTGAAGAATTACTTCCTAGGGCCGAAGAATTGCTTTTCAGAAGTTTTTATAGAGCATTGAAAGCTAAAAGTATGCTGTTACCAAATAGCGTTCCTTTACAAATAATTAGAGATCATTCATTTATTAATGATAAATCTAATCAATCTTCATCTACAATTGCTTGGAATACCTCTCTCGGGATATATTATAAGGCGGGAAATATTCCGTGGCGTTTAGCAGACATTCCATCAGATACCTGTTATGTTGGAATTAGCTTCCATTATATGAAACGAAGATCTGGCGAAATGATGTATGCAAGTCTTGCACAAGCATTTTCATCGAACGGCGAAGGTTTTGCATTGAAAGGAGAGAATATTCCACAAGAACAAGTTTATCATAAATCTCCATACCTTAATAAAGAACAAGCAAGAAATTTAATTGAAAGAGTTATATCATTTTATAATCAAAAGGTTGGCGTAAACCCTTCAAGAATTGTAATTCATAAAACATCTAGATATCATGCTGATGAGATGGAAGGATTCGAAAGTGCGATATTGGAGCAAGTCTCCAATTCTGAATTAATCTGGTTTAATCCATCAGGATTTAGATTGTTAAGACAGGGCATGTATCCTCCCGATAGGGGGCTATTATGTAGATTTCCAGATAAACAAACTTATCTTTTTACAACCGGCTATGTTAAAAAGTGGGATGTATATCCAGGGCCACATATTCCGTCACCTTTAGAGATAGGTTCTAATAAAGCATTTGATATTGAAAAAACAGCAACAGAAATACTTGGATTAACAAAAATGAATTGGAATAATGCAGAAGCTTTAGATCGGCATCCAATAACTTTAACTTTTGCAAGACGAGTTGGAACGATTATTACAGAATTAAATGATGAAACTCCTAATCCTTCATACAGATTTTATATGTAATGATAATGAACAAAATCGATAAACTAATAATCAATTCCCCTTATTCCGAACCTAATTATTATTGGTCTTACGACCGTGGGACTCGATTATTTGATAAAAAAGAAGGTCGCCGCCCAGCCGGCTACATTATCGCTTCCGAATCCTCTCGCTCTTTTGACGATCCCGGTATCTTTATAGAAATCCCTTTAGTAAATCTTATTCGCCCGCGCGTTAAAAAATGGAGAGAAGAAAACTATCCCGGTGTTTCCGGTATAACTAAAAGATTGTTAGATCATTGGAACGATAAAGAATTACGCCCGGATAAAAAATTATTCTTTTGTCAGCTTGAAGCAATTGAGACTCTAATTTGGTTGTCCGAAGCTCCGGAAACAGAAAAAGTTGGTATCAATATCCCTTCTGACGGCGGGGAGTTCTTACGCCTCTGCTCTAAAATGGCAACCGGTTCCGGTAAAACAATTGTAATGGCAATGGTTATCTCCTGGCATATTCTTAATAAGGCAACTTATCCGCAAGACCAGCGCTTTTCAAAAAACATTTTTATCGTTGCTCCCGGTCTTACTGTAAAAAACCGCCTTGAAGTTCTTATTCCTTCAGAACCTAAAAACTATTATGATGAATTCAATATAATCCCTGCCGGTTTATCTGAAAAGCTTCGCCAGGGGAAAATAATAATTAAGAATTGGCACAAGCTTAATTGGGAAGATGAAGCAAGAATTCTGAAAAAGAAATCCGTTGATAAACGCGGCGCTAAAAGTGATGAAGCTTATACTCGTGAAGTTCTTGAAGAAATGTCCGGCTCAAAAAATATTGTAGTTATAAATGATGAAGCCCATCATGCATGGCGATTTGCCGCGGAGTCCAAAACAAAAGGTGTTGCTAAAGAAGAAATTGAAGAGGCGACCAAATGGATTGGTGGTTTGGATCGAATAAATCGTACAAGAAATATCTTATGCTGCTATGATTTTTCTGCAACTCCGTTCGCTCCTACTGGCAAGAAAACAACAGAAGAAGCCCTTTTCGGCTGGATAGTAAGTGATTTTGGATTAAATGATGCTATCGAATCCGGGCTTGTTAAAACACCGCGTGTTGTGGTTCGTGATGATTCCATTCCGAATGCTTCGGATTATAAATCAAAACTCTATCATATTTATGAACATGTTAAGGATGATATTACAAGAAAAGCTCAAGAGTTTGAACCGCTTCCAGCTTTAATTACAAATGCTTACTATCTATTGGGTAAGGATTGGCTTTCTGCTTATGAAAATTGGCAAAAGTCCGGACATATTGTTCCACCTGTAATGATAACTGTAGCTAATACAACATATACCGCTGCAAGATTAAAACATACATTCGACCTCAAAAGAATAATGATAGATGAACTTTGTGAACCCGATAAGATTTTACATATCGATTCAAAAGTACTCGGTATGGCTGAGGCAATGGATGAGGATGAAGAATTGGAAATTAACGCTGCTGATGAAAATGATGAGGAAGAGACTCCTGTAAAAAAATTAACTAAAGACCAGCAGGCAAAGCTACTAAGGCAAACAGTCGATACTGTTGGACAAATTGGTCAACTTGGTGAACAGATAAGAAATGTAATCAGCGTAGGCATGTTATCCGAAGGATGGGACGCTAAAACTGTAACTCACATAATGGGTTTACGCGCTTTTACCAGCCAGCTTCTTTGTGAGCAGGTTGTTGGTCGCGGATTAAGAAGAACATCTTATGAAGTTAATAAAGATACTGGATTTTTTGATGCTGAATACGTAAATATTTTTGGCGTGCCGTTTACATTTCTTCCTCATGAAGCTCAGGATGGTCCGCCGCCTCCGCCTCCGACCCCCAAAACTCTAATTGAGCCGGTTAAAGAAAAAGAGAAATATGAAATTCAATGGCCTAATGTCATACGAATAGATCATGTTTATACTCCGGAATTAAAAATCGATTTTTCAAAAGTAAAGACTTTAGAAATCAATGCTTACGATACCCCGACCCTGGCGGAGATAGCCCCAATTATTGACGGTAAACCCGATGTAACAAAAATTGCTGAAATAAAAATTGAAGAACTTGGGGAGAGATACCGATACCAAAAAATTATATTTGAGACAGCTCGTGATTTATTCGATCAAATGCAGCATGAATGGAAAGGTGACAAATCATATTTAATATCTCAACTTGTCAGAATAACCGAGAAATTTATAAACTCAGATATTATAAAAATAAATCCGCCGCTTTTCTTTCAAGAAGGATTAAAGCGCAGAATATTGCTTGCAATGAACATGACGCCTATAGTAAATCACATACAACATCAAATCCGATATGAAAACACACAATCATTAACCCCTGTTTTCGATCCCGATAAACCGATTCGTTCAACAGCAGACATGCGCCAATGGTACACAAGCAAACCATGTGAAAGAACAAATAAATCTCATATTAACTTTTGCGTTTACGACAGCACCTGGGAAGCTTCGGAAGCATTTCAATTAGACCACAACCCAAACTTAGCCGCCTGGGTAAAGAACGATCACATAGGATTTGAAATCCCATACATGTATCAAGGCATCATTCATAATTATCGTCCGGATTTTATAATAAAGTTAATTGACGGCACATATTTAATAATTGAAGTAAAAGGGCAAGACTCCGAACAAGACAAAGTAAAAAGAGAATTCCTTGATGAATGGATAAAAGCAATAAACGATTTCGGCAGTTTCGGGAAATGGCGTTGGGATGTAGTAATGGAACCGGGTGAAATTGCTCAAAAAATAAATATTAATAATTGAACATGGAATATAAATACGAAGTTACCCTCTCTTTTGCTGGTGAAGATAGAAACTATGCAGAAGAAGTTGCAAAATGCCTTAAAACTAATGGAGTGGAGGTATTTTACGATAAGTTTGAAGAAGAAGTTTTATGGGGTAAAGATTTATATGTCTATCTTGATAACATTTACCGAATAGAATCAAGATTTTGCATTATGTTTTTATCGAGACACTATGCGAAAAAAGTTTGGACCAACCATGAAAGAGAAAGTGCACAGGCAAGAGCTTATCAACAATCTGAAGAGTATATTCTACCAGTAAAATTAGATGATACAGAAATTCCCGGTATTAGGCCTACTACAGGATATCTTGATGCCCATAAATTAAGTCCAAATGAAATTTGCGGCGCAATTCTAAAAAAACTCAATAAGCAATCACCCATTGAAAGTATTAAAGAAGACGAATATTCGCATGATATATTTTTACCGAAAATCAAAAGAACTATAACAGAACTTGAAAAAAAACAATTCCTAAAAACTTCTTTTTCTGAAATAATGAATTATTTTGACCGTGGATTAACAAAATTAAAAACATTAAACTCACATATTGAAATAGACTTTAATAAGATTTCAGATTCTAAATTTATTGCTTCGATATATGTTGAAGGTCAACTTAAAAAACATTGCAAAATCTGGATTGAAACTAGCAAGTATGGTCGTGGACTTAGTATTTCTTATTTAGAAGGCACATTCGGTTTAGATTCAGACAATGATAAAGCTTTGAATGACAGCGCAAGAATTGCTGATGATGGGATTGAAGTATTTTTTGATGTGCTTGGCATGGCATTGGGTATTAATTTTGAGGGCTTAGAAAATATCGACTTAAAACATGCTTCTGCCATGGATGTAGCAAAATACTATTGGGGCAGGTTTACAACATATTTAAATTATTGAATTATTAAATAATTCGTCAATTTATACTTAAGAAGAAAAATGAAAAAGAAATCACCTTTCACAGAATTGCTTAAGAACGAAACTATGACAAAAGATTCATATCTTTTCAATATTGAACATTTCAGAGCATCCGAAGAAACAATATTTCTTAAGATTGAAGTATTCAATTATAAATTACTATCGATTTTCAAGTTTAAGGTACAAATATATTTAGATGAAAACCTAAAAAAGCTTAAGGTTGGGGGATCTATAAACAAAGTTGGGCTTGTCAGTTTATCAAGCAAGAATGTTTTTCAATTGATTAAGGGGGTTCTAGAAAATGCAATAGAAGATGGACGAATTCCCTTTTTCCCAAATCTCTAACTTAAAAGTTCATTAAAAATAATTGACAAATTTACACCTAAAAATTTATTCCTATTGTTATAATATTTATATAAAAATATTTAACAATTAAAGGACATGTAATAATATGAAAACATTAAATAATGAAGGCAAGCCTTTATCGATAGAAAATATTTTATCTCTCGTTAACTCAAATATTGATAAATCAAAATTATCACAATTTGGGATTTGGTTTAGAGGACAATCAGATTTTAAGTATAGCCTTACCCCATCAATTTTTCGACAAGGTATAAAATATGATGCGACAGAATACGATGAAATGGGAATGTATAGAGAGTTTCTTCTTTTACGTGAATGTCAAGGCAAAACAAACCTTTCATCGTTTGAATGGCTAACTTTTATGCAACATTATAATGTACCAACCAGGCTGTTAGACTGGACAGAGAGCCTATTTGTTGCCTTATATTTTAGCGCAAATAATAAAGAAAATGATGGGGCACTTTACATCATGGACCCTATTTCACTTAATTCTAAAAGTGACCCAATCTCCGGTCGTCATATTTTTGATCAGCTTAATACTCATGTAATTATTAGAGCTAATCTTTCCAGAATAAATGAGCTTAATAAAATAGTAATTTTGGACGAAATCATTAAAATAAAGGAAAGACATAATTTAGAAATCAAAATAGAAGGGAACATTATAAAAAAACGGGACATTAAAAATGAAAAAGAATTTAACGAAAGCCCTTGGTGGAATTTGAGTATCCAAAATCCCATAGCGGTAAGACCGCCACAGCAGAATGATAGATTGTTTTTACAAAAGGGAATGTTTTCTCTACATGGAGGGAAAATATTAAACGGTAAATATATTGTTGAATCTACACTAATTGAAGAAATACTTGGTGATGATTTAGTAAAAATTAAAATTCCACATGAAAGTAAAATATTAATCGAAGAAGAATTACTTAGATTTGGAATTAATGAAGCAGCCATATTTCCAGAACTGGAACACCAATCAAATTTCATTAAAAAAAGAAATACCATAAAAAGAGCTTAAAAATAAATTCCTTTAAATATTATTTGAATTTTCGCTCTTAATCGCCTATATATTATGTTGATAAGATAATTAAAAAAGGAACATTAAAATGGAAAATATTTTTTTTATGACTCGCAAAAACTTTTTGAATAGCTTATTTCAAGAAGTTAGTACGGCAATCGGAAAAAATGATCCTTCGATTATTAATAATATGAAAATTTCTGTATTAGAATTTCTAAAGAGAACCCATATAATTAAATCAGATCAAAGCAATTTTACCGTTAATGATTTAAAAAGATTAAGATCAGAATTAGAGAGAAGCTTCGGTAATTCATTAAAATGTTAAAGATTCTCGCCAATTTCTTAGGTTCTAATTTATTCTGCTATTTTTATATTGATCTGCCTACCCCCAATAGGTAGATCTTTTTTAAACATTTCAAATTCTTTGTTACCAAAATTTTCTTGCCTTGTTCCCTTCCTCTGTCGGCGACCAAATGATTCCCCAAGGTAAATAGTTAAAAAGTTCACATCAATCTACAGTTACAGGTTCATTTGATTCCCCATATGATAAAGTTTCACTATTTTCAACCGTGAAAAGTGTCAAAGGCAACGAAAACCAACCACAAAAGATGATAAAATATCAAGCAACCTTCCACTCCAAATCTACATTATTTTGAACAATTGGAGCAGTCTGTAAAAAGCAAAAACGATTGTCCCTAAAATTCCCGTACAGGCTAATATTATTTCCAAAGTTGATAATATTTTCCTTTTCCATCCAAACATTAATCCCACAAATAAAATTATAGATATATAAGCGAAAATATCGTTTGTTTTCTCCCCTTCGGCTATCCAAATCAATGCTAGTATTATTGAAATGCTTATACTGATAAATAAGGTAGAGTTAAATAGCTTTTGAATTATATCTTTTAGAAATAAAACACATAGGGCTGCCAGATCAACAATAACGATTGTAAGATATACCTTATTGTAATTATTTTGATTAAAAATGGATAAAGTTATTAAAGTAATAACCGCTAGGACTGACGTTTCAATTATGAATTTAACAAAAGTCCGAGTAAGATTTATCTTTTTGTTTTCTGATTTGATTGGATTTGGTAAAATATAATTCATTACAAGCCAATTTATTTTTTAATATTATAATTCTTACAGTGATATTAAGCTAATGCTTTTAAAATAAAAAAACAATTTTGATGAAGAATTAATTAAAGTAATCTAATTTCACAAAGATTTTCCTTGATAATGTAAGGGAAAAAAAGTTAATTAAGGATTATTAAAGAGATGGATATTTTTTAGAAACAACAAAAAGTAACATTAACTTTCTAATCTAAATTAAGCAACTCTTGAATTAAATTCTTATTATTTGCTTAGTCCTTTTCTTAGCAAATAAGCTCAACTTAGCAATTTGCGACCGGCTTTACAGAACTTTTTTCACTTTTACCTCAGCTCTTTAAGGCTTTTTTAAACTCTGCGCCAGATTCTTATAGCTTTTTTCAGCTTTTCATACTTATTCCAAGATTATTTTCAACTTTGGTTCT
>JAJYOQ010000620.1 GCA_021796135.1 Bacteroidota bacterium | reverse complement strand
GTGGATGTGAAGGCAAAGAAAATGTTTGAGTGGAGCTTGAAGAATGAGCCGGGAAATCTTTTTGCAATAGCTGGTCTTGAAAAGGTAAACGAGCTGCTCCAACTTAAACAAGGTCATACTTTTAATGTCTAAGAATTCAGGTTGAGTTTTTTTATGAACGATTTATATGATGAAGCGGTCATTCATTTTAACAGGAAAGACTTTTCTAATGCTGAAAATATTCTTTCCGGGTTAATCCGAGACAATCAGCAAGATTATGATGCACTAAATTTCTTAGGAATAATAAAGTTAAATCTTGAAGATTATAGCTCTGCTTCTTATTATTTTATTCAGACTATTTCTTTATATGAGCAGCATTCAGAAGCCTACTATAACCTTGCTTATTGCTATCAAAAATTGAATCAACTTGACGAAGCCGCCTTTCATTATCAAAAAACATTGGAAATAAATCCTCTGCACATTGACGCAAAAAATAATCTTGCCGTCATCTATCAAGAGCAAAATAAATTTGAAGAAGCAGAAGTAATCCTAAGGGAGTTAGTAGATAAACATCCCGGAAATGCAGCCGCACAAAATAACCTTGGTAATCATTTTTTTAAGCGAAACACTTTTGATGAAGCTATAAAATTTTATCAAACTGCAGTAAGCATTACCCCAGATAATGCTGATTATCAATATAATCTGGGCATGTGCTATATAAAAATGGAGTACTTTAGTTCGGCATTCCAGTGTTTTGAAAAAGTTCTTCAATCAAAACCAAATCATCTTTTCTCCTTAATTAACTTAGGAATAATAGCAACCAGGCTAAAATCCTTTGAGAAAGCCGAAAAGATTTTTAACGACTTATTGAATTCACATGAGAATGAGCCGGAAGTGTTTTTCAATTTAGGCTTTTGTTTCGAAGAACAAGAAAAGTATGGAAAGGCGCTGGATTGTTATAAAAAATATTTAGATATAGTGTCTGGTTCTGCACCCGAAGCAACCCCCGCTTTGATTAGATCGGCATATATTTTATCTAAATTAGGTCAGGTTGAAAAGGCGAGAGAATTATATGATAAATATCTCCAAGATGATGATTTAAAAGAATTAGCTTTTATCGAGCTTGGTAATTCAAAGCTAAGAAGCGGTTATGCAGCAGATGCATTAAGTTTTTTTGATAATGCCTTAAAGATACGACCGGAAGCTGTTGAATTGCATTACGCAAAAGCTCATTGCCAATTGTTACTTGGAGATTTTAAGAATGGTTGGGAAGAATATGAATGGCGAATAAAAAAGCCAGAATTTTCTTCAAGAAGTCTGAAAAAACCCCGTTTAATAAATCAAGATATCAAAGGAAAAAAAATCCTTGTTTATACGGAACAAGGCCTTGGGGATACAATTCAATTTGTAAGATATCTTCCGATGCTTAGAGAAAAAGGCGCTTATGTAATTTTTGAATGCAGCGATTATCTTTTAATGCTATTAAAAGATTTTCCGGGATATGATCAGAGAATCAATATAACCGGTGTTTCGGAAGACGAATTGGACTATGATTTTCAGATACCAATCCTAAGCTTGCCTTATTATTTCAAAACTGATATAGTATCTATTCCTTGTAAAATTCCATATATACAGGTAGATAAATCAAAAAAGGAAAAATGGGGAAAAATAATTAGGCGTTCCGAAAAATTAAAAATCGGAATTGTTTGGTCAGGCAGCCCAAAGCATGGCGGAGATAGACAAAGGTCTTGTCCTCTTGAAAAATTTCAACCGGTAATAGAGCGTGATGATGTTGAAGTGTATAGCATGCAACTCGATGCAGGTTTAAATCAGTTAGAAGAACAAAAAAAAATTATAGATTTAAAGGAATATAACACCGATTTGACAGAAGCTGCCGCCGCTATTGCTAATCTTGATTTAATTATCAGTGTCGATACTTCGATTGTACATCTTGCGGGAGCCTTGGGAAAACAAGTGTGGGTTTTACTGCCGATGTTTCCTGACTGGCGTTGGCTGCTCGGCAGAGACGATACACCATGGTACCCTACTATGAAACTTTACCGGCAGACACGACCCTACGATTATGACGGTGTGTTCGAACGTATAAATAATGATTTGGATTTGCTTGTCCAGTCAAAAAAAAATGGAAGTATTTGTGAAAATTCTTTCATTACCAACATGAATGAAGAGAAAACGCCGCAAGTGGACGAACCTCTTTTTTTAGCCATGTCTAAAGGAAACAATTTCGGCTGGGGTGTTTGCAGTAAATACATTAAAAAGGAATTGTCTAAAAAAATAAATGTGATTGATTTATATGACGGTGAATATTCATCAATTAAAAATTTTCAGGGAAATGTTCTTCATGCGATTGCCGGTTTGGATTTCAATAAAATTTTTGACGTAAATGGGAAGAAAAATTTCGGATATACCTTTTTTGAAAATGAATTAACTAATACATCAATAGAAAATTCAAAACAATATGATTTAATTTTTGCGGGCTCTTCCTGGTGCTATGAAAAGATGTATGATAAAGGAATTAAAAACTGCGATGTCCTTCTGCAAGGAATAGACCCGGAGATTTTTTATCCATCTGAATCAAAAATGAATCCCGACTTATTTGTTATCTTTTCCGGTGGAAAGTTTGAACTGCGCAAAGGGCAGGACCTTATTTTAAGAGCCGTTAAAGTTCTTCAGCAAAAGTTTAATGATGTCGTTTTAATTAATGCTTGGTATAACGGTTGGCCGAATACAATGACTTCGATGCACTCCTCACCTCATATTAAAT
>JAJYOQ010000086.1 GCA_021796135.1 Bacteroidota bacterium | reverse complement strand
GTTAGATTCGTCTAATTCAGCCTTTTTTTATGAAATTTAAAAAAGTATTCCCGCTAGTTTTCATTGCATCCATTCTAATATTCCTTTCATTAGACATAACCGGTAGTAAGGCAAAACAGGATTCAGACCATGATTCCACAATAACTATTTCGATTACTGCTGTAGGCGATTTGATGTGTCATTTAGTAGAAGCCGATTACGCAAAAGCGGGATATGACAATTTTAATTTTAATCCATATTTTGATTCGGTAAGAAGTTACATTGAATCATCCGATTTTGCTTTTGCAAACCTTGAAACTGTAACAGCGGGAAAATCAGCCGGTTATTCCGGTTATCCAATGTTTAATTCTCCCGACCAATTTATTACAGCCATTAAAAATGCTGGATTTAAATTAATATCAACCGCAAATAATCATGCAATGGACAGAGGGGAATCCGGAGTTTTAAGAACGATAAGGCAGCTTAGAGAGAATAATCTAAATTATAACGGAACTTTTACATCGCAGAGGGACAGAGATTCAATCCGTATATTTGATATAAAAGGAATCAGGGTTGCTTTTTTAGCTTATACATTCGGCACAAACGGAAATAAAGTACCCAGATCATATTTAATTAATATTATAGACACTTCATTAATACATAATGATATAAAAGCCGCGCGAAATAAAGGTGCAGAGATTATCTTAGTTCATTTCCATTTTGGGAAGGAATATCAAAGATATCCAATTGATTATCAAAAGAATGTTGTAAACGCAACAATCAGTTACGGAGCTGACTTAATAATCGGCGGGCATCCGCACGTAATTGAACCTGTTTTTTATTATAAGTCAGATGATCCAAAATTAGATTCAGGATTTGCAGCTTATTCACTAGGGAATTTCTTATCCAATCAGCGCTGGCGATATTCCGATGCTGGTGTAATTTTAACAATTAAAATCGAAAAGAAAATACCCGAAAACAAATTTTATATATCGAGTGTAGAATATACTCCAACATGGGTGTTCAAGGGAAAAATAGGCAATAAAAATACATTTGAAATTCTACCTGCGAAGTTAGCATTTGATAAAAAATATCCGGAATATTTGACAAACAAAGATTTGGGGAAAATGCGTCAAGCATTTGAAGATACTCAATTCATATTGACCAGATATACAAAGAGATTAATCTCATATTAGAAACGGTCAAGCGATTAGAATTTATCATTTCAATTTATTAGTATATATTTATTTTGATAATCTAAATAATTATGGAAAATAATTCAAATACAGCGAAACGAGAAAAAAATCAGGTTGCATACTGGTCGGTAATAGCAGCAATATTTCTAACAACATTCAAAATAATTGTAGGAATTTCTACAAATAGTTTGGGAATATTATCCGAGGCAGCACATTCCGGATTAGATTTAATAGCGGCATTAATGACCTATTTTGCAGTTAGGTTTTCATCCAAACCTGCCGATAGGGAGCATAATTTCGGGCACGGGAAAATTGAAAATTTCTCGGCATTATTTGAGACACTTTTACTTTTAGTGACATGCGGATGGATTATTTATGAAGTTATAGAAAGGATATTCGGAGCTAAAGTAGATATACTAGTAAACAAGTGGAGTTTTATAGTTATTATATCATCCATTATTATTGATTTATCAAGATCAAGAGCATTGAAGAAAGTTGCAATAAAGTTCAACAGCCAGGCGCTTGAAGCCGATGCACTGCATTTTTCATCGGATGTTTACAGTTCAGCCGTAGTTTTCATAGGATTGATAGGCGTTCAATTTGATTTTAAATATGCAGATTCAATAGCAGCTTTTTTAGTTGCCATGATTGTCATTTTCATAAGTTTTAATTTAGGCAGGCGGGCAATTGATGTGCTACTTGATAAAGCCCCGATAGGGATGAAAGAAAAAATTGAAAAGGTAATTTCAAATGTGCCCGGAGTAATAAATGTACATGATATTAAGGTAAGAAGTTCCGGCGCACTAATTCTGGTTGAAATGAATATTCATGTGAATGAGACTCTGACAATCGACAAAGCTCACAGTATTTCTCATGAAGTCGAAAAGAAACTTCATGAAAATTTTTCAGATCTTGAAGTGCATATTCACATAGAGCCCGAGAAAATATCTGATTTTATAAATGACGAAGCAGACTAGGTAAAAATGTTTTCAGTCGGAAAAATAAACATATCGAATGCAATACTTTTGGCACCCATGGAAGATATAACGGATGTATCTTTTAGAGTAATATGCAAAGAATTAGGAGCAGATGTAGTATATACAGAATTTGTTAATTCAGAAGGGCTGATAAGGAATTCTGAAAAAACAAATAAGAAATTGCAGATAGTAGAAAAGGAAAGACCGGTCGGGATTCAAATATACGGATCAGGAATTGAATCCATGGCAGGCGCCGCAAGAATTGCAGAAAAAGAAAATCCCGATTTGATAGACATTAACGCAGGATGCTGGGTTAAAAATGTTGTAGGGCACGGAGCCGGAGCGGGATTGCTAAAGGATCCGCCTTTCATGCAAAAGCTTGTAAAAGAAGTCGTAGATTCAGTCTCATTACCCGTGACTGTAAAAACCAGACTCGGGTGGGACAGTGAAAGCATACAAATTCTTGAAGTTGCAAAGCGATTAGAAGATGTAGGAGTAAAAGCTTTAACAATTCATTGCCGCACCAGAGTAATGGGGCATAAAGGCGAAGCAGATTGGGATTGGATACCAAAAATAAAGGAAGCAGTAAAGATTCCGGTTGTACTTAACGGAAATGTACTGACACCCATGGACATAAAAAACGCATTTGAGCAGACAGGTGCAGACGGAGTAATGGTAGCGAGAGGCGCCATAGGCAATCCATGGATTTTTTACGAAGCAAAGCAAATTTTGGAAAATGGAAGCATAGTAAATGCCGTTGATAATGAATTAAAGATAAAGACATGTTTAAGGCATTTATTTCTTGCAATTGAAGTAAAAGGCGAGAGAAAGGCAGTACTGGAGCATCGTAAGTTTTATACCGGATATTTAAAAGGATTACCTTTTGCTTCTCAAGTAAGAAAGGAATTAATGTCAATCGTTGAATATAAAATGGTTGAAGAGACACTTCTTAATTATTTTGAAAAACTGAAAATTATATTCGAACAAGAAATCACTTAATCTCCTGCCGGGGAAGATCGGAACCTCTTTTTAAAATTGGAAGACAATAGATCAAATAAAGCAGCAAGAATCATATCAACCCTGCTAGTGCCGCCCTCATTTTCCATAATTATATACACATTATTTGCTATTTATCTGGAAGCTACAGTTGAAAAAAAAATAATTTTAACGGCTGTAGTTTTTATTTTCGGATTTTCGGCACCGATAATTCTTTTTTTATATTTAAAAAAGAAAGGAAAGCTTGTCGATATAGATGCAACAATCAAAGAAGAAAGGACATTCCCTTTTTTAATATCTATTTTAATTTATGCAATTGGACTGGTTGTTTTGCTAATATTTAGAATAAATGCCATTTCAACCGTATTTTGGTTTTGTTATATTTCGAATACGGCAATAATAATTTTTATAAACAAGACCTGGAAAATCAGCATTCATGCGATGGGTGCAGCCGGACCGACAGCGGCATTAGTTTACGTATTCGGCGCAGCTGGTTTTTTGATGGTGCCTGTGATTATTTTAGTAGCATGGTCGCGAGTAAAGCTAAAATGCCATACTATTGCGCAGGTCGTTGCCGGAGGGTTTTTAGGATTTATCTCAACTTATTTACAGCTGTTACTCCTGACAAAGTATTTTTAATATTAAAGTTCGGCGAATCAGAAGGTATAAGATATGGTCAAGTTTGATATTTACGGAAATACAGGTGTTATTACACTTAATAGACCTGAAAAGAGGAATGCAATAATACCGGAAATGATTAAGCTTCTAATAGAAAAGTTAGATCAAGCAGAAACAGATAATAATATAAAAGTACTGATTATAAGCGGGGAAGGCAGTAGTTTCTGTTCCGGAGCCGATCTCGATTATCTTCACAAAATAAAAGACTATTCAATTATAGAAAACAAGAATGACTCTCAAAATCTCGCCAATCTTTATCTAAAGATTTACAATTTTCCAAAACCGACTATAGCAGCAGTAAACGGCGCTGCTATTGCAGGCGGATGCGGAATAGCAACGGTATGTGATTTTATAATTGCAGATAAGGCAAAGGCGAAATTCGGGTACACCGAAGTTAAGATCGGTTTCATACCTGCAATTGTTTCAATATTTCTAATCCGGAAAACCGGAGAAGGCAGAGCCCGTCAGCTTTTAATATCGGGAGAAATTATTAATGCATCCGAAGCAAAAGAAATCGGATTGGCAGATTATCTGGCAGATGATGCTTTAATTGAAGCAAAAGACTTTGCTAAAAAGTTATTAAACAATTCTTCGGATTCTATGAATGCGACAAAAAAACTTATTAATAACATTGCAAACCTAAACATTTCAGAAGCTGTTCAATACTCCATCAACATGAACACGATAACAAGAACGACTAAAGATTTCCGCAACGGAATTGAAAAATTTATCAATAGAAAGTGAGATTATCATGAAAATTGATTTGAAGAAACACATCAGAAACATTAAAGATTTTCCAAAAGAAGGGATAATGTTTCGGGATATAACAACATTACTAAAAGATCCTGAAGCATTAAAATATACTTTAAATGAACTTTACAAGACTGCGAAGAATCTTAACATAACAAAAGTTGCCGGGATTGAATCCAGAGGATTTATTTTCGGTTCAATGCTTGCTGAGAAGCTGAATGCAGGATTTGTATTAATAAGAAAACCGGGAAAGCTTCCTGCCGAAAAGGAAAGCAAGACTTATGATCTGGAATACGGAAGCGATACGATTGAAATACACAAAGATGCAATAAAAGTCGGTGAAAGAGTATTGCTGCATGATGATCTGCTTGCAACCGGAGGGACAGCATTAGCAGCGGCAAATTTAATTGAAAATTTAGGGGGAGAAATTGCACAAATATCCTTCGTAATTGAGCTTAGTTTTTTGAAAGGAAGGGAAAAATTAAAAAATTATGAAGTGAGGTCTTTAGTAGATTATGAGGATGAGGAATAATTATCATTTTCAGTTTCAATATCATTGCGATCTTTCCATTTTTTAGGCGCAATGACTATAACAAATTCACCTTTTATAGTTTTTGTTGACAGGGAATTTATGATACTTGATGCGTTTCCCCGCCAGCACTCTTCAAATTTTTTTGTTAATTCTCTGCAGACCACAATAAGTCTATCCGGCATATATTGATCAAGTTCTTTTAATAATTTTTCAATACGGTGAACGGATTCATAAATAATGATAGTTCTTTCTTCCTCGCAGAGAAGAGCTAATTTTTTTTGTCTTCCTTTTTTCTGAGGAATAAAACCTTCGTAGGCGAAAGAGTTAGAAGGCAGACCGCTAATAGTTAAAGCCGTAATAGAAGCGGAGACGCCGGGGACAGGGATTACCTCAATGCCTTTTTCAATGGCAGCAGCAATCATTCTATTACCCGGATCAGAAATGCCGGGAGTTCCTGCATCAGAGACCAAAGCGCAGCTTTTCCCTGACTGAATACTGTTTAATATATAATTGATTTTGGAATTTTCATTAACAGCATTAAGGGAAGTCATTTCTTTCGTAATTTCATAATGTTTAAGCAGAATCCCTGTTACGCGCGTATCTTCACAGGCAATAAAATCGACCTCTTTAAGAGTATCAAGCGCACGCAAGGTAATATCTTTAAGATTTCCGATCGGAGTGCTGACAATATATAATTTTTGATCCAAAATAATTATAAATTTAAAATGATAACGGCTCCGATCGGAGCCGCATCATGCAAGTAGTTCAACATAAATTAATTAAAAGATGCCATTAAAAATAAAACTTTTCTGATAATATTCAAGGCGTTGTTTATATCATCATATTGGACATTCAGAGGCGGTCTGAATCTAATTGATTTTTCTCCGCATCCAAGGATAAGAAGTTTTTCTTTATAGCAAAGCGATTTAAATTCATTACGCAAAGCAGAGTTAGGCAAGTTAAAGGAGCACATTAGACCCAAACCCCGGGCACTGTTAATAAGTTTTGGAAATTCCGATTGAACCTCGTACAACTGTTCCAATAAATATTTTCCCATTAATTCGGCATTATGCACCAGATTTTCTTCTTCCATAACCTCCATAATAAATTTCGAGCGAACCATATCGGTTAAATCGGCGCCCCAGGTAGAATTAATTCTGCTAGAAACCCGGAAACAATTTTCCGGAACCTCATCAATTCTTGATGAAACCATTATTCCGCAGACCTGAGCTTTTTTCCCGAACGAAATTATATCGGGCTGGACGTAATGTTCATAAGCCCAGAGTTTTCCCGTGAGTCCGAAACCGGTTTGAACTTCATCAAACATTAAAAGGATATCATTTTCATCGGCTATTTCGCGAAGTTTAATGAAGAATTCACGACGGAAAAGATTATCGCCGCCTTCACCCTGGATAGGTTCAATAATAATAGCAGCAATATCATCTTTATTGTTTTTAATTGCATCATAAATCTCATTTATAGCAATAGATTCATTTTCTTTAATAAGCGATAAATTTTCTTCAATCGGGAAAATAAGTTTAGGATTTGAAATACGAGGCCAATTGAATTTAGGGAAATACTTTATTTTATTTATTTCGGTATTAGTAAGAGAGAGAGTATAACCGCTTCTGCCATGAAAAGCCTGTTTAAAATGAATAACCTGTTGACCTTTTTCTTCTTTGATGCCCTTCATGAAATTCTTTTGAACTTTCCAATCGAAGGCAACTTTCAGACCGTTTTCGACAGCAAGAGTGCCGCCAGAGACAAAAAACAGATGTTTCATATAAGAAGGAAGAGCAAACCTGGCGAAGGTTTCGACAAACTCTGCCATTTGGGTAGTATAAATATCGGAATTTGAAGGTTTGTTAAGAGCAGCCGTAATAATTTTATCTTTAACATAATCGTTATTTATTTTAGGATGATTTATACCTAAAGCCGAAGAAGCAAAAAAAGTAAAGAAGTCCAAGTAGCTATCGCCTGATTTTGCATCTACCAGATTTACACCATGGCTATGGTTCAAGTCAAGGACAAAGTCAAAGCCATCGGCGAGCATATATTTTGAAATTGTTTCATGGACTTTATCCGGCGAGATTAAATCTTTTTTGTCCATTACTTCATCAAACGTTTTATTAATTAGAGTATTCATAAATAGCCTCCTATTAGTATAGTAAAAATGTGGTTAAAAATTAAAATAATAATCGGGAGAGGATATATTTAGAATACGTTCTCGAAGCGGGAGACAAAATAACTGCGAAGGACCTTAAATCCGGTTTCTTCTTTGAAATTTTTTAACTTAATCATCTTATAACCGGTTAAATTATATGCTAATTTAATTATAACTAATTGAATAAACAATCAAATTCATAAACAAAATTATGTGTTTTTGGGGTTCATTTTTGGAGTTATTAATACAAATTTGCTTAAATTTAATGATCAAAAGTAAATTCTATAAGAGTTTTTCAAAAGAAAGCTCTTAATTAATTTATCCCAAAAAATAGGAAAGGGCTAACAAATGGATTTCTTAAAAGAACTAGGAATTAAAAAAAATAATTTCGGAGCATGCACAGGCACGCAGTGGAGTCAAACAAAATCAGGCGGAGAATTAAAAATATCCTCACCGGCAACCGGCAAATTCATAGCATCCGTTTATCAAGCATCAGAAAAAGATTATGAAAAGATCATATCAAAGGCAAGCGAAGCATTTTTATATTGGAGAAAAGTGCCGGCACCGAAGCGTGGAGACATAGTTAGGCAAATAGGAATTAGATTAAGAGAATACAAGCCCTTATTGGGGAAATTAGTTTCATTTGAGATGGGGAAGTCACTTCAGGAAGGTTTGGGGGAAGTTCAGGAAATGATTGACATTTGTGATTTTGCAGTTGGTCAGTCCCGTCAATTATATGGTTTTACGATGGCATCAGAGCGAGCGAGCCACAGAATGTACGATCAATATCATCCTTTGGGCATAGTGACAACTATTTCAGCCTTTAATTTTCCAGTAGCAGTATTTTCATGGAATGCAATGATAGCCGCAGTATGCGGAAATGTGAACATCTGGAAGCCGTCATCAAAAGTTCCGCTTTCGGCAATAGCCACACAGAATATAATTTCGCAAGTGATTAAAGAAAATAAATTACCGGAGGGAATATTTTCACTAATAATCGGGAAAGGTTCAACAATAGGCGAAAAGTTATTAGAAGATAAAAGGATTAATTTGATTTCAGTAACCGGTTCAACTAAAGTAGGTCAGCATGCAGCAGAAGTTATTTCTAAGAGGTTCGGCAGGTCAATTTTAGAATTAGGAGGGAACAACGGAATTATAATTACGCCCGATGCAGATTTGAAAATTGCCATTCCATCGATAGTATTTGGAGCAGTCGGCACATGTGGTCAAAGGTGTACATCTACCAGGCGATTAATTATACACGAGAAAATCTATGATAAGGTACGTGATTCTTTACTAAAAGCGTATAAAAGTTTAAAAATTGGTAATCCTTTAGACGAAAAAAATCATGTCGGACCATTAATTGACCATGAAGCAGTAAAGACCTTCGAAGATGCATTAGTTCAATTAAAAAAGGAAGGCGGAAAGATAATATTTGGCGGAAAAGTGTTAAAAGGGAAGGGATTCGAGTCAGGATGCTACGTCACACCTGCAATAGCAGAAGCAAAGAATGAATATTCGATTGTACAAAAAGAGACATTTGCACCGATTTTATACTTACTCAAATATTCCGGAGAGGTAGCAAATGCGATTAAAATCCATAATGGAGTAGTTCAGGGACTCTCTTCATCTATTTTTTCCAATAATTTGCGTGAAGTTGAAGCATTTTTATCGGCAGAAGGATCGGATTGTGGAATAGCAAATGTTAATGTAGGAACTTCCGGGGCAGAGATCGGAGGGGCATTCGGAGGGGAAAAAGAGACAGGCGGCGGAAGGGAATCGGGTTCTGACGCTTGGAAAGCGTATATGAGAAGACAGACGAATACTATCAATTATGGGAATACTTTGCCTTTAGCGCAAGGGATTCGGTTTGAGTTATAAGTTCAAAGTTCAAAGTAAAAAGTTAAAAGTAAAAAGTAAAAAGTTAATTGTTGGGTTTTCCCATAATGATAAATCTGGCAGTGTATGATGATGATAATCTTGAAAATTGAATGATTTTAGAGTATCAATATTGATAAATATTTGGTACGTAAATTGATTCTTTTTAAGAAAAAGGACATAGTTATGAAAGCCTTAACATTAGATTCGTTTATTTCGCAAGAAAGTGATATGGAGATAAATCAATATCATATTTTATCGCGATTGAAAGAATATCAAAAGGAATTTAACAGCAATAGAATTTATCCATCGCTTTCAGAGTTAGTATATCTCAGTTCGCAGCTAGATGACATACTTGATAAGAAGGATAGTTTTTCCCTTCAATTTCATAAAAAGCAATCTGACGAATATTCAAAGAGAAGACTAACAATTCTTGATATAGCCGATCAAGTAATTGAATATGAAGAATATGTTTATGATTTAATAGAATGGGCGCTTCCCCGTATTAAGTCATTAATTGAAGAAGCATATATTATTTATAAGTTTATTGAAGATAATATAACAATCACAGAAGTGGGAACATCCCCAATATATAAAGACGAGGGATATTTTTTAATAACGAATCCGGCGGAAAATTATACTCAGATTCATAAATATCAAAGTGCAATTTATTCTTCAGAAAGCAAGCCATTACATTCAATAAAGACTACATTCATTGAAAATGTAAAGCCATTAGAATTTTCTTATTCAGCAGAAATATTGAAGAATGAACTCATAAAACGATTTTATAACAGATCAAATTATGCGACATTCAATATTGAATACGACCTGGTATTTCCTTTTTACGAATCAATATTTCCGATAGCAAAAAGGAAACTTCTAAATATCTTAAGTGAATACTAAAACAAGGATATTTTTATTTTAGAATACCGACAAAGTCTCCTAAAATATGTCCTGTTTCATCAAGTATCGGATCATCCTTAACCGCTTCATTTGCGGGAGCCACCTCGCCCTTTTTAAGCAATTTCAATCCTAATTTGGCACGACGTGCATTTTCTCTTTCGAAATTTTTCTGATCAGTTTCTTCCTGTTCTTTTTTTCTGACAGTTTCATTCAATGAAATAGCAGTCTTAGCGTGGGAATCTTTATACTCCTTAATTTCAGACAAGTACTCATTAAATTCCGGATCATTTTGAATTCTCTTATCATGGTCTTTGATTAAAACAGGGATATATTTTTTCAAACTTCCGAAAGGTTTATAAGCGCATGGATTTATTTGATCCCAAGGGAGGGAACTAGGTTCGGCGCTTTCCATATATTCATTTGAATCGAAAGCAGAAGGATAAGTAATATCGGGGATAACGCCAAGATGCTGAGTGCTACCGCCGGTAATACGGTAGAACTTAGCAATAGTTAATTTTACCTGACCGAGTTTTTTATCTTCATTCGGCATAAGGCGATTAAGGTCAATCAGATTTTGAACAGTACCTTTCCCATAAGTTTGTTCACCGATAATCAAACCGCGACCATAATCCTGAATAGCAGCCGCAAAAATTTCCGAAGCGGAAGCGCTAAAACGATTCACAAGAACAACGAGGGGACCGCTATAGTCGATAGATGAGTCAGGGTCAGTCTCAACCCGGATAGATCCATCAGAATTTCTAATTTGCACAACGGGACCGCTTTTAATAAACAGACCGGTTAATTTAATAGCTTCTTCTAAAGAGCCGCCGCCATTATTTCTAAGGTCGATAATTATTCCGTTGACCTTAGCAAGTTTCAAACTATCGAGTAGTCTTTGAACATCGCGGGTAGTACTTTTGAAATTCTTATCACCTCTGGCTTCAGCTTCAAAGTCGCTATAGAAAGCAGGGATATTGATAACGCCAAACTTATAATTTTTATTATTTTCTTTGATATTAAGAATTTTATCTTTAGCGGACTGTTCATCTAATTTTATTTTATCTCTTACCAAAGAGATTTCAATAGGTTTACCGTTAAGACCCTCGGAAGCGGGGAGAATCTGCAATCTAACCAAACTACCTTTAGGGCCGCGGATTAACTGCACGACATCAGTAATACGCCATCCGATAACATCGACCATTTCGCCATCCTTACCCTGAGCCACGCCAATAATTCTATCATTCGGATGAAGCTGTTTAGACTTGAAGGCAGGACCGCCGGGAATAATTTCGGCAATTTTAGTATAATCATCTTCAGTTTGAAGTTGAGCACCGATACCGGTTAAAGTTCTGCTCATATCGATTTTAAAGTTTTCGGAAGTAACAGGAGAGAAGTAGTCAGTATGAGGGTCGATTGATTCGGTAAACGAATTTTCAAAAAGCTGAAATACATCTTCGCTATTTGACTGCATAACGCCTTTTCTCAAGTTTTCATAGCGTTTAGTCAAAATAGTTTGAATATCTTTCCATTTTTTCCCGGTTAAAATTAAATTCAAAGCATCATTTTTAACTTTTTCTCTCCACAATTTATTCAAGCCGGAAGTATCCTGTATCCAGGGAGATTTTGATCTATCCAAGATCAGACTATCATTTTTATTAAAATCAAAATTTCCTTTAAGAAGAGATTCAGCATAATCAACTCTTTCGTTGACTCTTTCCCTAAAAGTATTAAAAATGGTATAGGCAGGATTTAAGTCGCCGGATTTAATATCCTCGCCGAATTGGTATTTATACTGATTAAAATTTTCCAAATCAGACGCTAGGAAGTAACTTCTATTATAATCCAGAGATTTGATATAGCGGTCAAAAATCACTCCCGACAAAGAGTCATTCAATACAAATTTACTATAATGATAACGTGTCAGGATAGTATTTATAAGCTCATCCTCATTAGAAAGATATTTATTTTAATCTTGT